>CAUTSQ010000025.1:0-13846 GCA_963541395.1 uncultured Candidatus Saccharibacteria bacterium
ATATCTTTATTATACCAAAAAGCTCATCGTGATTATTATAACACTACTGTAAAACAGCTAACGCGCCAGTTGTTGACGAAACTGTGTTTCAGTACCATTCAAATATAACACTACAGGTTAAAATAAAGCATTAGCTAAAGTGTTTCTATAAAGACTCGGGCGGTAGGCCCGTTTTTTGTTGGTCGTCTTTTCTTTTAAGATCTTTTTTATACCGCAAAAACAAAACACCTCCATTATCAACAACTTCCGTGAATGCGAAGCCGTTTTTTGCAAGTAACCATTGCAAATCTGTCATTTCTCGAGGTACAGATGCTTGTAATTGTGCTGCGCCGTGTAATGCTGTTTCAGTCTCGACTAGTTGTAATAATCGCGTACCAACTTTTCGGCGGCGGTATTTTTCTCGTACGACGATTAGTTCCAAATTTGCTATTTCAGGATCGTTTGAGTCCTGGCTATAGATAATTGTGCCAACTGGTTTGATGGTATTGCTGTTTTCATCGCTGTATCTGGCCAGTGCAGCGGCACACTCACCTAAGTATAAACGCTGCGTTAGGTCGGTAGATGCTTCCATGAAAGCATCTCGGCCTAGTATGTCTGAAATTGGTCCGCAGATGCTGGGTTTGCATAATAGATCAATAATCTCGCCAACTTGAGCGCCATGAGCATGCGGCGTGGTGGCTATTTTTAACGGTAGAGGCATAGCAATAGTTGATTACGAATTGGAAGTAGTTGACGCTGGAGTTTTGCGCCGGCGGCTGCGAGTGCGTTTGCGTTTTGGCTTGTCGCTGGCTGCGGTATCTGCTTTTTCTGGCTCTTCGTTGGCGGCGGGTTTGTCCGCTGCTATGTCTGTTTTCGCGGTGTCATTATCCTTTGCGGCCTTTGAGGTATCTTTATTATTTTGGCCGTGGTCTATTTGTAGCAAACCAACGGCGCCCTTGTCAAGTTTGACCGATGGCTGTTTGGCAATTGGTTGAGTTTGCTCTTGCGGCTGCTTAGCAGCTTGGCGCGCGGCACGATCGGCGGCTCGCTGTTCGGGCGTTTTTGGCGGCGTATAGGCAGGACCAGGTTTTTTGACGACTAGGTTTTCTGGCGGCAGGATTCGATTGGCGATATCGGCTTCAATATCGCTGCGGTTGCGACTATAATTATCGCGCGTCCACTGGATAATCCGGCCGGTGTTATCGTCTTGCGCAGTTGGTAGATTGAGCGTTTTGGCGCTAAAGGCTGGAGCCTTCTCGCCGTTGATGACCATGTTGATGATAAAGTTACGATTGTGCATCTGTAGTAAGTCATTTGGCTCGAACTGTGGTTCAAATTGCTTGGCGAGAATCGGACTATCATCAGCAGAAACACGGAAGCTAATTACGGTACCGACGTTGCCGAAAACAGCATCGCGAACAGTTTCTTCCATCTGGCTAATGTACTGATTGGCGACGGTCAGGTTGAGACCGTATTTGCGCGCCTCGGATAGGATCGTAGCGAATGAGTCGGTAGCAAAGTTTTGAAACTCGTCGACATATAGATAAAATGGCCGGCGGTCCTTGATGTCAGGGATATCGGAGCGGCTCATGGCGGCGAGCTGAATTTTGGTGACCAAAAATGAGCCGAGAATGCCAGCGTTATCCTCGCCGATTAGACCCTTGCTCAAATTGACGACGAGAATCTTACCCTCATCCATAATTTGGCGGATGTTAAAAGTCGATTTCGGCTGACCAATAATGTTGCGGATAACTGGATTAGCGGTGAAGGCACCGACTTTATTGAGGACTGGCGCGATGGCTTCAGCCTGGAACTTGTCGGTCCAGCTAGCAAACTCGACATTCCAAAATTGCAGTACCACGGTGTCTTTACAGTAGCTGAGCGTGTCTTTGCGAAACTTTTTGTCAGTGAGCATGCGAGTAATATCGAGCATGGTAGTCTCGGGCCGGTCTAGTAGCGCTAGGATGGTGTAACGCAAAATGTACTCGAGGCGCGGCCCCCAGGAGTCGCCGAACATGCGCTTCAGTACGCCGATTACTTCCGATGAAATGTTGGTTTTTTGCGACGGATTGGTTACTTCTAGCGGGTTGAAGCCTAGCGGATATTGCGTATCGGCCGGGTTAAAGTAAACAACATCCTGCAGGCGCGAGCCTGGGATGAAGCGCATGTTATTGATAGCAAAGTCGCCGTGCGGATCGATGATGGCGTAGCCTTGCCCGTGGAAAATATCACTGAGGGCGAATAACTCCAGTAAGCCGCTCTTCCCTGCTCCTGTCTGACCGATGATGTAGACGTGGCGCGAGCGGTCGTAGCGCAGCATGCCGAATTGGTGGTTGATGCCACGAAAATTAGTCATACCAAAAGCCGAGATATTCTCGTCATGCGCTGGGTCGCCAGTTAGGACTGGTAGCTTCGGCGGCGGTTCGGCGGTTTTGGTACTAGCCCAGACAATGTTCGGCGTTTCGACGTTAGTATGCGGCAAATGGTAAACGCTAGCGACTTCCTCAATATTCATCAGGTAGCCGCGGTCGGCAAAGAGGCGGGTTTTGTACTTGGCTAGCGCTTCTTTGGCGAAGCTATCGTTCGACATCTTAAAGCCGTTGAGATTGGTAGAGTTAAATTGCTTAAAGGTGCCAATGATGCCTTGCATACGTAATTTGGCGTCGCTAGTGCGCTCGCCCAGGTAAGCGACGCGGATTTTGACTTGATAGCCAAGTTTGGTCGCCTTTTTTTCAGCTTCAGATATGCGGGTTTTGTCGCGTTCTGATAATTCTGGACCGCCGCTGGCGCCTGCTTGCTCGGGCGGTTGCCACAGGGCAGAAAATAGGCCGGCAATCCACTTGCCTATGCCGTCGGTGCCGAATAGGTTGAAGCCGCCTGCTTTGACCGATTGAATCCAGGCGTCGGCTTCTTTGTGCCAGCTGTCGGCGACCGGGCGTACTAGCATCTGTATCCAAATTTCTTCGTCGGTATCTTCGAGCTTGGCGAGCGTGCCAGTGATACCAGCTAGCGGGTCAACTTCAAAGCTCTGAAAGGTTTTGATCGGTAAAAATTCCTTGTCGGTTAAGGTAACTTCTGAAGTATAGACTACGCTGTGGTGGCGTTCGTGAGCGACGTAATCTTCCTCGGCCTTATGAATTTGCACCTGCGGGTATTGGGCGTAAATCTGGCCTTCGACGAAGCTTTGCAGCGATTTCGGCGTCCAAACGTAGAATTGAATCCGCCCGCCCACCGAGGCAATCTCGAAGCTTAGGTGCTCCTGATAGCCATTGTTAGCTTTCAGCTCGCGGGCATCGCGCAAAATACCATGGAGGCTAGCGAACATTTGCTCGGCGGCCAGCTCAGACTTATCGTTAGTCTTTGGAATTTCGAGGGTTAACAAGACGCTCTCAACGTTCTTTATTACATCAATACTGCGATAATTGCGCCAAGTTAGATATAACAGCACAATAACCAACGGCCCCCAGACATACCATTGCAACAATAGAGCAATAACAGAAGTGATAAATGACATAGCTATACTTTCATTATATCATACCTCTGTTATTTTTGCAAGATTAAGCGGAATCCGCAGATAGATTATTGCTGTGGTTCGGCGATGGTGTAAGTCGCTTTAGCAACACGCTTGAACATCGATTTGCTTTGCAGATTGAGCAGAATAGTTGTTTCTTTGACTTGGCGGCTCTTGAGTACGCGTCTGACGATTTCGTCGCGGTGAAGCGGTTCGCCTGCCTTGCGCAAAATGTCGGCGATAATATCTGAAACGGTGCCTTTGCTATAGCCCCAGCTGTCGAGGGCGTAAATGCCGCGACCGATTAAGACGAAGCGTTTGTCTTTGATGAGTTCGTTGTGGATAGCTTGAGTGGTAACGTTTCTGCGCTTGAAGTCGCTTTCTTTGATGGCTTTAGAAATGTCGGAAAAGTGCATCGGCTTGCCATTGCCTGCCAAAATGACGTAGATTTTATCGCGGATGTTTTTAGGATTGACGGTCGGCCACTTGGCTAGGCCCCAAACGTCTTTGAGATTGGCTAGTTTTTTGGATAAGCTGGCCAGGCCGCGGATCTGGGACGGACTTTCGAAAGTCAACATGCCGTGCAAGCTCTCGATGTCGATTGGCTGGCCGTGGTTTTTGATGGTTTTAACAATGCTATCGATGTCGCCGCGGATTTTCTTCTCATTACCGTTTTCGGCGATACTGATGCCCTGGTGGTAATTGTCGGTTTCGTTGATTATAACGAAGCGCGGCGACAGCTCGCCGATAAAGGCAACGTGAGCTCGGGTATTGTTGGAAGCTTTGTCTTTCGAGAGGCGGTTGGCGACGTCTTGGACGCGGCCAACGCGGCCGTTTTCGGAAAGGTCGCGGATAATCAGGCGCTCGGCGTCGCCAATAGCGGGGATTTTGCCGTCGGCAGCAGCGGTTTTGAGGCGGGCTAAGATAGCTTTTTCAAGTTGGCGGACACGTTCGCGGGTGATGCCGAGTAATTCGCCGATTTGCTCAAGCGTTTCCCGGCGTTCATATAGACCGAAACGGCGCGTGATGATTTCGCGTTCGCGTTCTTGGTCTATGGTCTTAAGAATATCCTCAATTGCTGTCTTGATAGTCTCCACGGCAGGTGTACCGGTAGTTTCGGTCATGCGATCCTTATCCTTTTATCTTCACTCCCCGCCCCTCGAGAGTGATTTTAGTTTGATATCGTAATTTCGTATCTGATTATAATACATAGTAGTTAGATTGTCAAATCAAATACTAACTAGTTATATTGTATCACAATATAGACGCTTATGGTAAATACTTTTTTGCTACTTTTTTTAATAAAGAATAATGTCTAGGCTAACAATAATACTTATTTTTGTCAAAGTTTAAGGTGTTAAAGCTGTACCGATGCTGGTTAATTTAACAGTTTATCACAAAATATAATTGTTTATTGAGCAAAGCTTATTCAAAACACCAATGAATAATTAGCTGATTAAACAGCTTAATCATTGTCTAATAATATCTGGACTTTTTCTGGCGTGGTTTGCGCCTGAGTTTCTGACTGGTCGCTGTTGATATGCTTGAGGGCGAATAGCGTAAGTGTGCGGCGAATTTCATCGCTGGTCGGTTTGGTACTGCGTCCACTGTCGTCGAAGCCGTGGCCAGCATTGGCAACGCGAATAAAGCGGCTGCTCGGCTGGTAGGCCAAGATACGCTGGTAGAACTTGTAGGCTTGCTCAATCGACACAATACTGTCTTTGGTGCCGTGGAAAAACAAAAACGGCGGCGGCGTTTTTGTAATCGGTTGGTACAGCGGGCTGGCGACGCGGGCAGTATCGACATTGCGGGTGCCGAGGAATTTGTAAGCATTTGGGTTGCGCTTGGTGCGCTGTAATTGGTTGACCAGGTCGGTGGTGCCATAAAAGCTAATCACACCGCGGACAGTGATCGGGCTGTCTTGGCGAGTCAGAACATAATCGCTAGCCAAGAGTCCGCCAGCGCTGTCGCCAAAAAGAATTACATTGTTGGTGTCAATGTCATAAGAGCTGGCGAGTTTGGCGATGGTATCGATAGCGCAGGCAACGTCGTTATTTTGTGTCGGATAATGGTATTTGGGCGCTAGGCGGTAGTTGACCGAGGCGACCGCAAAACCAGCCGCTGTCAAACTAGAGCCGTAATAATCAAGCAGCGAATTGCGCTTATCGCCTTTGTGCCAGCCGCCGCCGTGGATATAAATAACTAGCGGGTACGGTGTCGTATGAGTATTAAGCAAGCTGTTGATCGGCGTGTACAAATCAAACTTCTGCTTGTCTTGGCCAGCGCAATATGGAATATCAGAGTCGACATTAGCGACATTGCCCAGGCGCGGATGATTATCGGTGCGGTACGACCTGTGAACATTTAGCGAGAAGACAACGATAATCATTACTACGAGCAGCAAAATCATCATCCAGCGGCGGACACGTCGGACTTGTTGGAGCTTGATTGTCATGCTTACTTCTTTCGCCGTATTTGGCGCCGCGCCGACCTTTTTTGCGGGGCGTTAGCGAGCAATTCCACTGCTTGGTCGCGAGTGATGGTTTTGGGGTCGGTGTCTTTGGGGATTTTGGCGTTTTTGTTGCCGTCGGTAACGTATGGACCGAAGCGGCCGTTGAGTACCTTGATGTCGTCGCCAAAGTCAGCGATATTTTTCTCAGCTTCGGCTTTGAGCTTGGCGGCGTATAGTTCGCGCGCTTGCTCTTGGGTCACCTCGCGCGGGTCGATATCTTTCAGGCTGACGTAGAGTTTACCGATTTGGATATATGGTCCGAAGCGGCCGACGTTAGCCTTGATATCTTGCCCGTCCTCGGTTTGACCGACTAAGCGCGGCAGCTCAAAGGCATGCAAAGCTTGCTCTAGGGTGACGGTTTCAATCTTGGCGCCTTTAGGTAGCGGCGCGAATTGCGGTTTGTCGGCTTTGTCGTCGCTTGATCCTAGCTGCAGCATTGGTCCGAAGCGGCCGAAGCGAGCAATAATTGGTTTGCCAGATTTCGGATCAATACCAACTTCTCTGTTGGCGCCGACAGTTCGGCGGTCAATATTGCCAGATTGCTCAATCAGCGCGTGGAATGGCGCGTAGAATTTCTCGAGCATAGTGTTGCGCGCCAAGCGGTCACCGGCAATGTCGTCGAAGTCTTTCTCGACGTCGGCGGTGAAACCATAATCAACAACGCGGTCGAAATGGTCGGTTAAAAAGCCGCTAATCAGCTCGCCGGCCGGCGTCGGCACAAGCTTGCCTTTATTGGAGCCAGTCTTTTCTTGGACAATCTCGCGCTCGACCTTATTGTCGATAAGTTGCAATAAGATGACATCACGCGGTACACTTTCGGAATCGCCTTTTTCGGCGTAACCGCGGGTTTGAATGGTATTCATGATGGTAGCGTAAGTACTCGGGCGGCCGATACCGAGCTCTTCAAGCTTTTTGACTAGCGTACCTTCGGTATAACGGGCTGGCGGCCGCGCGAAAACTTGGCGGGCTTCGACGCTGTGGCGCTGCAGCTGGTCGCCAGATTTGACGGTTGGCAAAATTGTGTCATCTTTACCGCCGCCATAAACGCGCAGGAAGCCGTCGAAGAGGACGACTTGACCCTTGGCTTCAAAGACGAGCTTGTCGTTAGTCTTGCTTGAGTTATTTTGCTTTTCCCCGTTGTTAATACTAATTGTAATTGTCGTGTTCTCTAGCTTGGCTGGCGCCATTTGGCTGGCCAGCGTGCGGCGGCGGATGAGGTCGTATAGACGCTGATCGTAGTCGCTGCCGCTGACTGATTCGCGGGTAATATCGGTCGGGCGAATTGCTTCGTGGGCTTCTTGGGCGCCAGCGGATTTAGTTTTGAACTTGCGGACATGCGAGTATTCAATGCCGTATAAGCGTTTGATATAATCGGCGCTAGCAGCGATGGCCTGGCTCGATAAGTTGACGCTGTCGGTACGCATGTAAGTAATGCGGCCCTCTTGATATAGTTTTTGGGCGCTGGCCATGGTAGCGCGCGAGCCCATGCCGAGCTTGCTATTGGCCTCTTGCTGCAGAGTGCTGGTGGTGAACGGCGCGGCTGGGTTGCGGCTTGACGGGCTGGTACTGATGTCGGTAACGGTGAAAGTGGCGCTAGCCAGCGATTCGAGGAAAGCTCGGGCTGCATCCTCGCTGTCGAAGCGCTGCTTTAGCTCGGCTTTTAGTTCTTGTTTGCCAGCGGCGAAAATGGCGGTTACTTTGAACTGCGAACTGCCAGCGAAAGCGTCAATTTCGTGCTCGCGCTCGACTAGCAGTCGTACGGCTGGACTCTGGACGCGGCCAGCTGATTTGCCGCCGGGGACTTTTTGCCAGACGACCGGGCTGAGCTCGAAGCCAACAATTCGGTCGAGGATCTGCCGGGCTTGCTGGGCTTCGACTAGCTTCATATCAACGGTGCGCGGATGCTTGATTGCCTCCTCGATAGCCGATTTGGTAATTTCGTGAAAAGTAATACGCTTGGTGGTCTTGGGATCAAGCTTTAGAACTTCGCACAAATGCCAAGCAATGGCCTCGCCCTCGCGGTCTTCATCGGTGGCTAGCCAGACGTTGGCCGCGCCGACTGATTTGACGGCTTTCTTTAATTCAGCGATTACTTTTTTCTTTTCCGGGTCGATTTCGTAAGTCGTTTTGAAGCCGTGCTGGATATCAATTGGCGGCGTGCCGTCTTTGGTTTTTTTGGCGATAGCGCGAATATGCCCCACGCTTGACAAAACATGAAAATCATTGCCGAGATATTTCTCGATAGTTTTGGCTTTGGCTGGCGACTCGACGATAACCAAATTCTTCATACTTATATAATAGTAAACCGATTTGCTAAAAATGCCAAATTAGCGCTGGCTGCTGAGAATAATAAGACCAAAGAAAATAGCCCGCCAGATGGGCCTCGCGCCGAGCCTTAGAGCTCTGGCGGGCTATTTTCTAGCGGGCTTTTTAAGCCCTTTTCTGCCGAGGAGGGTCACTCCTCGGCGGTGTTGGTGGCGTCGTCGTTCACCTCCTCGTTCTCGGTCTTAGCGTAGAACTCATCGACATCCTCCTTAGGGAGGATGTCAACGAGCTGGACCTGCTCGGCAAGCCGTTCTTCCTCGAGTGGAAACTCGAAGTAGAAATCGTCGTTAGGACCCTGATAAGGGACCCGAATGTAGTACGACACGACCTTGCGGCCGCGGTCTACTTTGACCAGGCACGGCCAGCCAGCCTCACTGGCGGCCGAGATGAATGCCCGCTCAAGGCGGCGCCGTTGGTCGGCGTCGTCCTTGATCATCTCCCTTTGTATGGTCGCCCTGAGAGACAGGACGACCACGAACGTGCTGACGAGGATCATCCCGGCGACGCCGGGGTGATCAGTGCTAAGCACTCTCGTGGCCATAATGACCACGAAAATCAATGCGAAAATCTCGGCAAAGAACCGAGCGAGAAATTTCATGATTTCCTCCCAGAAATCACTTTCGCTCAAAGTAAAAGGGCACTTCTTGCCCTTTTTTACGAAACTTTGAGCAAAAAGCTGATATATATATATCACATATGGACGGCGGTGTCAATAGTTTTGCAATAATTTACTATTTTTTGCAACAAAATAGCCAAAAATCCCCTTCAAGCCGCAAATCGCCAGTTTTGCTTGTTTATTTATCATTTCGGTGTTTTGATTGCCGGGCGCGTTCAATGTACGAAAGCGTTGATTTAACTGCGAACGGCAGCGATACAGCGAACGCTAAATTGCCGATACCGCGAGCAACTCTGGCGAGCTGGCTCTGGCCGGTGGTTTCGAGACGGCTACCGACTAGGTGGGCTAGCAATGAGCTGGTTTCGAGCGCTAGCGCCAATTTGCCAGAGATTTCCGGGCGTACAGTTTCATCGCCAGCTTCAACTATCGTTTTGGCGCTGGCAACGGCGTTGATTCCATTAAAAGCTGTGATGGCGGCGATTATTTCCGTTGGTGCGAGTTTTTTGCTTTTTATCTCATAAAGGATGATGGCAGTGACAGCTTTGTCTAGCCCAGCATCCAGCAACGCGCCGAAATCGCTTGTCTGCCCCGTTTTGCGAGCGACGATGCCGTCTAGAACGTCGATGAACCGGCCAGCGCAACCTGTGCGATACCAGCAGCGGTATCGATGCGTTTGGCGCCGCGCCAGGCTAGAACCGCGCCAGCAATACTCATAGCGTTGGGGATGGTGGGGATATCAGTCCGAGGGTTGAATCTCAGTGTCTTTTCGCGGGACTTGCCAGGCATAATATCTAAGTCTACAATTATACGATGAAAATGACAAATTTACGAAAAGCTTAAACAATATTAATTAAACAAGCGTCCACTGGTTGGCGCCGAGCGAGCGGATAGCGCCAGTTAGTTCAAGCATGGTTAGCGCAGTATTGAATTCGGTTGCTGGCAGTTCAGTGGCTTTTTGCAGCTGGTCGCCGTCGCGGATACCTTGAGCGAGCTGTTCGATGATCGCTGTTTCGGCGGGTGTTGAGCCGAGCGGCAGCTTGGTTTGGTCGGTTCGCGCGTCTGGCATGGATTCTGGTGCGACAACCGACAAAATATCGTCAAGGCTAGTGACGGGCGTAGCGCCTTGCTTGATTAGAGCGTTGCAACCAGCGCTCTGCGGGCTGGTGATATTGCCAGGTACAACGAAGACATCTTTGCCTTGAGTTAGCGCGTGAGCGGCGGTATTGAGCGTGCCGCTGCGAGCGCTAGCCTCGGTGATTAGTACGGCGTCGGCCAAGCCAGACACCAAGCGGTTGCGTTCCAAAAAGCTCCAGCGGCCGAGGATGTACGGTTCGGTGTCATCAGTAGAATGCTCAGATAAAATTGCCCCGCCCTTTTCGACAATTCGCCGGGCGAGCGCGCTGTTGCTGCGCGGATAAATATTCGGTAACTGGCTAGGTACGATGGCGATAGTGGTGCCGCCAGCGTCTAAGCAGGCGCGGTGCGCTAGCGCGTCGGTGCCTAGGGCTAGTCCGCTAACGATGATAAAGCCGCGGCTAGCCAGGCCGCTGGCGAACTGATTGGTTACCTCGATGCCGTAGCTGGTTGGCTTGCGGGTGCCGACGATAGCGATGGTTGGCCGGCGCTGCTTGGGTATTTTGCCTAAGTAATATAATGCTTGCGGCTTGTCGTCAATATTAGCTAATACCTTGAGATAATCGTTACTATCTGGTGATACTTTATTGATTTTCATACAAATTCCTGTTAAAAAGTATTGACATGTTGTCAAAGGTGTGCTAATATTGGGATGATTGATTGACCCGAGGTGGTGAATCAAGCACCTTATACCCCCTATTCTAACTTATGTTAGGTTGCGCTAAAAGGCGCACGGCAGTAATCTACCCTCCACTTTCGTGCCTAGACAACTTTTTAGCGTATACTAACCCCTTTGTCCAGCGGATCACCAGTATGTGTGAGGTGGATCACGTATACCCGATAGGGTGGGACGAAGGGCAGAATGGCGCTAGGTGATGCCCACCCTTACCTAGCGCTTTTTTGTTATCTAACAATATTGACTTTTCGTCATAAAAATAGTATAATGGAAGTATGACCGCTAACGACTTCAACTACGATCAGATGCGCCGTGAAGAATGTCAAAAACTGATTCCGCGGGTGTTTCATATCGAGATGCCGGTCGACGAATTTTTGTTTGACGATATTGAGACGGGGCGCGATTCATACGCAGTGATCTTTCGCAGCCGCGGTAGTGTGTATGCTCTGTTGATTGCCGAAAACGGCGCCGAGCAGACGCTGGAGGATGTGCGCCGTATCGTCAAGAATATGGGTCTGACTGCCGAAAGGTTCTTGCCGCCAGAAGCCGACCCGCAGTATTTTTATCGCAATGGCGTGGAGCTTTTGAAAAGAGTTTATCCGTCGCTACGCCGCTGGAATTACGATGATGTGTGGATGTATAGCCGTAAGGTACCGTACAGCCCAGCCCTGGTCAAGGTAGCATCGGTCGACGGTGAGATCCGGCGCTTTAATCAACGTGGTGCGTCGTGGCAGAAATTATTAAATTATTCATTTAGAAAGGTTCAGGTACGCTATGAATGATATCGATAAAGTATTCCCAGCGCGATACAATCGTTTGCTTAAGCTAGCAGAGGTGCGTCCGCTACAGTTCCGGCAGCAAGCGGCGGCCGTCTATGCGGCTTGCCCGCGCTCGCTGCGGCGGATGGCGCGGCGCTTTGATCGCAGCGTGCCGATGGCGCTGGAATTTTTCTTGTCTTGGCGCGATGATTGCCTGCCGCGGTTGCGTAAAATCGAAAGCGCGCCGCAGCAGAAGACGCTGATCAAGACAGTGAGCGACAATTTCTTAACAGATGATAAGCAAACTGCAACATTGTTGCAATACGCAGCACAGCAGAGTCAAAGTATTGAACGAGCGCGTTTTGCAATGCAACATTATGCAGAAGGCGAAAAAAAGCTGCATCGTTTGGCGCTAGAGTTTGTTAATCAGCCGGTAGAAGTTTGTTCGCAGCAGGTCGAAGTTTATGTAGATTATTTACTCTACCGTGCGGTTGCCGAGGAATTCGGCATGACGATCCGCGATCCGCAGGCGCGATTGATTAAGCGTTCATTCCAGTCGAAAGTTGAGCGTCATCAGATTCGCTGGATGACGCGCCAAGCGCGGCGGCGTTTGAACGAAATCGACGGTGCTACTGCCGAGATTGAGCAAGCGCAAAATGGCTTGGTAGCGCGGTTGTTTGGACTGAAGATTGACTATGTGTCGGTGTTGGCGGCGCGGCAAGAGTATGAAAAAGCGTTGGCGCGCCTCGGTAAAAAGTCAGCTAATAGCCCGGCTAAGCGGCTAGCTCTCTACGAGAAAAAGACCGAGGATCTTCGCGCGGAATATTTGGCTACCGTGCCGGGATTAGCTAATCTGTCGGACACGCAAAAGGCTGCCAAAGAAATTGACGGAGTGTTGTTGGCGGTGTTTGACCTCAGTAATGAGCAGCGCAACGATATTATGAGTTTACTCAAACGCTATCGCGAGCTGATTCGCGAGCGCGAGACGTTGCTGACGATGATTGGCGATTAGTGTTACTTTGTTGATTTTGATTCTGGCGGCTTGTTTTTGCTAGCACTAGCCCCTTTAGCTAGCTGCTGTTTTTGCCGGCATTTTTGGCAAACACCTTCAAGCTCAAAATGGTGATCAATGACCAAAAAGCTGTATTTTCTGCTGAGGTAATTGATGAGCTGTTCTAATTCTGGAGTTTGGATTGGTATAGCGTTTTGGCAGCGAATGCAGTATAAGTGGTGATGATGCGGAATGAATGGCTCGGCTAGCTCGTAATAGTTCTTCCAACCGACGTGGACGACGTTAATGATTTTGAGATCGTTGAACGCCACCAAGGCGCGATAAACGCTGGTGCGGTTAATATCCTTGCACTTTTTTGCAATATCGCTGATAGTCAGCGGAACATCTGATTTTTGCAGCGCGTCGAAGACTTGCTGGCGCGGTTTGGTTAGGCGCAGGTTGTGCTGTTTGAATAGATCATCGAGGGTCATGATATTGCAAGTATACAACTTATTGCAACAAATTTGCAATAAATGGGAGGGTTTGGCATTATGAAAAGCTATGGATATAGCAATTAAAACAGTGATGAATTTGCATGATTTTGCACCATCGCCAGACGTCAATGCAGCTTTTTCTGGCTTGGTGGCGGCAGTTGTGCAAGCGACAGCGTTACCAAATTGGTGCAATGATGAAGTGTGTCGCGAAGTGCAGCGCCGTTGTTCCCTATCGGAATCAGAGATGGAGATGTATTGGTCGCGGCGAATTGCCAGCTCGGCCCGTCCGCAGCAAGAGCTGGAAAAGTTTTGGTATATTGACAATTACCGCGAGCTAGTGCGGCGTGAAGTTGGCTTGCTGGGCGGGTCGGGTTTGTCTTTGACTGACAGTAGCCGCGCGGCGATGATTGGCAGCGGTCCCCTGCCTTTGACCGCTTGGTGTCTATGGCATCAGACAGGTGCGGCGGTTGATTTGGTAGACGTGGCGCCGGTTGCTTTGGCGCAGTCGCGCGAGCTGGCACGGGCGATTGCTTGGCCGGTTGGCGAGTGTTTGTTGGCGGACGGAGCGGCGGTAGCTTTGCCGGATAGTGCTTACGACGTGATTTATGTAGCTGGGCTGGCGGGCGATTCAGCTGAAGCCAAGCAACAAATTATTGATAATATTTTGCCAGCGCTCCGGCCTGGCGGGCGGATCATTGTGCGCGGTGCTCATGGTGCGAAAACGTTGCTATACCCAGCGTTTGACCCGAATAGTTTGCAGCGCGTACAGCTGCTGGTCGAGTATAATCCTGACGACGATATCATTAACTCAGTATATGTGTATAAGAAAGGCTAATTATGAATGATAAGA
>CAUTSQ010000026.1:0-13391 GCA_963541395.1 uncultured Candidatus Saccharibacteria bacterium
TGGAGCCACGATCGGGGCTTGAACCCGAGACCTCATCCTTACCATGGATGCGCTCTACCAACTGAGCTATCGCGGCATGAAAGCCTACTAATTCTAACATATTTGCCGCGGTCGAGGCAAGCTACTTCTGGCGGCGGGTCTTCTTGTTGGTCGTCGATTCGGGTTTTGGCAGGTTCGGCGCTACGAACGCTTCCAGTAGCGTCCAGGCGATGCCGTTTACCAAGTAAACTACCGCGAATCCGGCAGCAATCATCGCGGCCAAGCGGCTTTGTGGTACATTCAGGAGTGTCAGTAATCCAGCTAGAATCAGCCCAATTAAAACTACTGTTAGATAAGCTTGCTGTAATTTGCGGCGCTGATCCTTTTGGTGGCTCCAACTGCTCAGCGACTGCTTAATAAACTCGTACATACTATATATTATAGCATATACACTGTATAAAGTCAATAAAAGCCGCCCGCGAGTAGCGGACGGCCTAAAATTCTACGCATGGTACCGGAGGTAGGACTCGAACCTACGAAGCTAAAAAGCGGGAGATTTACAGTCTCCTGTCATTGCCACTAGACGACTCCGGCATGAATTATGGAGCCGACTCTCGGACTCGAACCGAGGACCTGCTGTTTACAAAACAGCTGCTCTAGCCAGCTGAGCTAAGTCGGCACGATAACTAAATCTATTAGTATACTCAATGTGATAACTATTGATTTGTAATGTTCTGCGTGGGCGCCAGCCCTAACATGGCTCTTAGTGTAACAAATAAATGCGCTTATGTCAATACTATGGCGCGTATTTCTCGTATTCTCTCTGTAAATAAGGATTCGTGAAGTGCATGTAAATGAGCGTTGAGCGGATGTTTTCGTGCCCCATCATGGGCTGCACTACCTCAGCGCGCGCACCGTTCATGAGCAGGTTAGTCGCAAATGTGTGGCGCAACGTATGCGGCGAAACATGCTTGACTATACCGGCGCGCTCAGCACAAGCGGTAATAATCTGCGTAATATATTGGCGCGATAGCTTATCGCCGTCTTTATTTGTAAATAAATACTCCGTACGAGGTTTTGTTTTTAGATAGTTGTTTATGGCGGTGCGAGCAGCCTGAGTAATAAACGTTATACGAGGCTTTCTTCCCTTGCCACTTCTCACAATCACGGACCGCTTATAGATATTGTCATAGTGCAGGTTAATTAATTCAGATACTCGTAATCCACTCGCTACAATCGTACGAACAATCGCTCTTGTACGCACTGATTCGTACTTTAACTGTTTGTAAAGCAGCTCCTGCTCCTCTGCTGTCAGAAAGTTTGCCTCTCTATTTCCTGGTCGCGGTACATCAATTCCCTCAGGACGCACATCAGTAAAACCGCGTCCATACAAGTAACGCATAAAGCTACGGATCGTAGATATATTCGTGTGCCTGGTTTTTTGTGCGAGTCCGCAATCAGCGAGGTAAATTGCATACTCGTCTATAGCGTGCAGGGTCAATTTTGATATGTCAACATCACCCATATAACGCTTTAGTTTCCGTAGGATACTGCGGTAAGTGATATCTGTTGTCTCAGTAGCATCACGGCGTTCAATCATGTAGCGCATATAACGCTCTATCGCTTCTGATAATAGCATGGAAACTCCTTCACCCTCCGCTTAGATTTAATACATCTCACCTCCTATTACCATTTTTTAACCATTGGCTCCCCTTATCCCTGCTATACCCTACGAGCAGAGATTGCAACCCTCCAAAATATTCTTAGCCATGCAATCGTACTCCCCTTGAGCGTACTGCTCTCCATACAGTACGATGTGTTTGGCAATTCTTTATAGACTGAGCAGGTCGCTGGTTGCGGGGTGGCAGCGCCAGCACTTGAAGCTCAGCCTACAAAGTTATCCTTTCTGCTTTATTTTTCTGGTCAGAACAGAGGACTGACCATAAGAATATGTTGTAAAATCCACTAATCTTATTGACAGAATTTAGTAGATTTAACGATTCAGAGGGTTATTTTTGTTTATATAAAAACAAACCTCCCTGGTGTTACCCAGTGAGGTCGCCAATCAGTGAATTGTATCCTTACACTATCAAACTATTTATACCGTGTCAACACTTTTTTCAAATTTCATGCTATGATGTTTATAGAGTTTTGGCATCAAAGTCTTAGTTTAAGGATTTTCGGTTAAGTGTATCTAAGCGATTTTTAACGTCATTGATATTCTCTTCTTCTGGAGGTAGATCTTCGGGCGCTATACCGCCAATGCGTTCAATGGCATCCCTTACTTCTCTCCCTACACAATAGTGGGTAGTGAGAGCCACCGTATTGCCTACTAATTTACCTTGATCTATTAACGCTCTCAGGCGTTCATTGGTTTGCGTTATCCTAAATTCATTTGCGGCTAGTTCAGTTGTACCAGCTCGGTCAAGTAATCTATCTTTTCCTATATTTTTGGTTACTTGTATTTCTGGCATTCTCATCTTGTACATACCTTGATAACCGACATCAAAGAACAACACAGGATTTTCAACTCCTATTTCTCGTGCTGAAGCCAAAAGCTCATCATTCTCAATAGCAACTCTATTGCTTATTAAAATTCTTTGCTGATTATATGCTAGACCGGCGACTTCGCCAGCTATCCGCTGTTTAATGACATTGGTTGCCCATTGCCTAAATTTAGTGGCAACTTTTGAGCTTACTCTATACCCAACTGAAATAACAACATCAAGGTTGTAATGTATAACACCGTAATTCGGGCGGTTTTCCACAACTCCAAAGATTTTCTTTGAAGTGCTTTCTTTATCTAGTTCGTCTTCGGCATAGATATTCTTAATATGCTGTCCAATATTTTGCGGAGTTGTATCAAATAATGCGGCGATTTGATCGGTGTTTAGCCACATCGTTTCTCCGTCAAAAGCTATATGGACTGGATCTGAAAGCTTTTTATCTATGTATATAATTAATTCGTTTTGCGATTGAGTCATTAATACAATTATATCAGCAATACGGTATAGGAAATAGAACAACCCCTGTCTTGTTGGGGTTGTTCTATTAGACCGGACGATAGAATTACTTTAGTATACTACTTATTCTCAGTACCGTACACACCACGTAGTTCACGCTCTGTTTTGCGGTTATGAAGCCACATAATAGCCTCTTCAATCTTTGTAAGCGCTAAATTGTTCTCGCGCGACGGCAGCTCCTTATTGTATGCGTTGAGTCTCGCATATGCTACGATGAGCAGGTCTTCAATAAATACGCCGTTACGTTCAGTTGCAGCAGTGCCGTTGGCCAGTCGTTTTCAGTGACGTAGGACGTGTCGAATGAACACGAGTCGTCTTTCGTCCAGTTGCCAACACCTGGCACGCCGCGGATAGCGAAGTCATGTGTGGCTTGATATGAATAGATTGTACCGAGCTGATAACCGCCGATATTAACAACCCCGTGCGCCGTGCCCCAACCATTGTTTCTGAACCCTAACGGCATGCCGTCTTTACCAAAGATTGATTTAACCGCGGAACGCGCACCAGTTGTTGGTATCTTTATTGTCATCGTCGGCGGCTGGTTTTACCATGAAATATACGTTCATATCAGCCTGATACATAGCGATTGGGATTTTAACGAAATGGATAGCGGTATCGCCGCGCTTTAGTTTTAATTCGGGTGTCATTGTTCTACTCCTAGTGCGATAGCTTCTAGCGCTACTTTGCCGGCGTTCATCTTAAAGTGTTTATCCTCTAATTCAAGCCTCATCTCATGCCAATACTCTTCCATCTCTTTTGCTTTCTGCCATTCAGCGGCAAGGGCTTGCTCTTCGTCAGGTTTAGGGAGAGTTTCAAATGCTAATTGCTCGTACATTATTTACCCCTTGTAAAATGCGAGATACCGAGCGCACTAGCGATTGTACCGACAGCGCTTGCTGCGATTGTTGATACTTGATTGCTGAGTTCATAGCTCGTAACGCCAAACACTGCGAGTAAGCTCATCGTCATGACAGTGATTGGTATACCGATAACGCCCATTAGATAAACAACCAGCCGTACATTATCAGGGATTGTCGGCTTCCAGCCGTCTACTTCGGTAAATTTGTTGTCTTCTTTCATTTTCTCAAACTCCTCCTTGCTTAATCCTGCTGCTGGTGCTGGTTTTTCTGTCATTTTTTTATCCTCCTGCGTTAATGACTGGTTTTTATTGCTTTGACCCGCATTATTCGCCTTTTTAGCTTCTTCTTCAGCGCGTTTTTTGGCGTCCTCAGCCTCTTTGGCTTTGTTTTTGGCTTCCTGCTCAGCTTTCGCCTTTTCCTCAGCCTGGCGGGCTTTCTCAGCTGCTTCGCGGCGTGCTTCAGCTTCTAACGCTCTTCGTTCTGCTTCGGCTTGCTTATTCGCTATCAATTGAGTGTGTTCCCGAGAGTTTAATAAGTCTTGCCTGACTTGGTCTAGCGTCCAGCCTTTTGCAATCTGAGACTTGTAATGAGCGATACCGCCCTCGTCTGCGTCGCGTTCTAAGATGTCACGGTAAGCTTGTTTAATTGCTGAGGTTAGTTCAGCGTCTTTCTGTGCGGCTGCGCTCTGGGCAGCTTGAGCTTTGTTAGCTTCCAGCTGCTTACGCTCGTTACTATTCATAAGGTCGCTGCGGATTTGGTCGATAGTCCAACCCCCCGCTGCTTGCTGGCGGTAGTGATTGATACCGCCCTCATCGGCTTCGCGCTCTAGTACTTCGCGGTACACCTGTCTTATTTGGTCGTCTGATACGCTTGGGCGGTTGCCTACGTAATTTCTCATGCGATAGAACCGCGGTGCACCCCTACGCCAATTAACATAGAGCGGGTCGATACGCGATGAATAAACAGTGTTACCGGCTATAACACGAGTTGATGAGCCTGGCAAGGCTACATTCTGCTCGAAGACGCGGTCTCCGCTCAATAACACGCCGATGTGTCCGTATCCGCCGCCATCCTGTTGCCAGACGACGATATCGCCTTGAGCGCGTTGGTCAGCGGCTACTTCGTAGGCTAGCCCTTGATTTACTAACGTGTTGCCGAAGTCTTTAGCGTGCCCGCGACCCGCTCCGGGATTTGGCAGTTCGCACATCTCCGCGCCGAACCATTTAGCCAAACTGACACATTGACCAGTTAAGTCGCCATCATTCATCGTGCCGTTAGAACTGCCTGGAAAGAATATTCCTAAGCGTTTTGCTGCGTAATCGTCTGCGTTTGGGTTGGTTGCCATTATTTTTTGCCCTCCTTACTTTGAGCGTCTACATGATTAATGAAGTGATTAGTATAGTATTCTGCTGCGGCGTAGCCCCCTATCGCAAGCGCGCCGGCGATAACAATACTAATCGTACGTGTCTCAAAAGCTACCTTGAACTTCGTCCACATGCTTTGTTCGCGCAACATCTCTTTATTCTCTAACGTAGAGATACGGTGTTCATGGTCTTGGTGAATGCTTTCGATAGCTTTAATGGTTGTATCATATTCATTGCGCGGTACGACTGAGATAGATTTAATAGCGTCTTGAATATCATCGACGGCGGCTTTAATATGTGCAATGTCTGCTTGCATAGCGCCGTTCTTTTCGGCTTGTTCAAGCATGAATTTGTTGATTTGGTCGGTCATTTGGGTTAATCCTTTTTCGGCATTGGGTCGTTAGTAAACCAAAAAGCAGAACCATGACGCTCGTCTATACCTGTTCGACTGCATGCGTTTCTAATTGTGCCGTCCGGCAAGAATCTCATTAGCCCATGACCCGAGAGCGCACGGTTGTTGAGAAGCGAGTAAGCCATATTGACAGACTCGACAGGACGCCACCCCTCAGGAAGCTTTATGCTAAATGAGTTGTCGTCCTTGTCATTGACATTGGTCGTACAGCTCATGCGAACCGTCACTAGGTCTCCTCGGCGAATAAGGTCTATTGAGAACCCATCCGTAAGTGGCAACTTAAGCTTGCGTTCTTCTATGTTGAGATAGTCACTAGAAACTTTGCCGGATGTCACCGCACCCGAACTATCTGTCTGCAAGATTCCAGCTGTGGAGCCGCCGTGGATAGATTTTAACGACACGGCTTTGTCTTTGATCGTTCCATCTGTATTGAATGTTATATCAAGCGCGTCCATCAGTTCATCTACCCACGACGAACTGATGTGCATTACAGCGACAGTTTTTCCGCCCGGCTCGTAGGCTTGGTCGGTACCTTGCATTAGCTCTAGCCCGGTGATTTCTGAATTATTCAACACGCCTTTCCATACGGTATACGATCCTTCCTCTTCCTTACCCTCTGCAGTTTCACGGTATATGCTGAATATTACCGCTGTTCGCGTCTCCCAGTTGTTCGGGTTATCAATCGTCAGCGATGTTGCGCCAACGGGTTTACCTGGGTTAGCAAGCGTTGTCTTTGTACCGCGCTTACCGACGCGCAGCAGTTTGTCGTGTATCTGTGCAGGCATTTATTCTTCTCCTTTCATTTAATCGTCTCCCTGATACAATCCTGGTATGACTTTCCCTGTTATAAACACAGAGTTAAGCGCATACGAGGCTCTGCTATCGGTTGAAAACTCCACCTGTAGCTGCGACAATATCTCTCCAACTTCTTCGTTTGATGGCAATTGACCCTTTGCACGGCTTGTCGACGCTTTGAGCGGATAATCCCACTCCATCGTCGACCACTCTGTGTCGTCCCAGCCTGTTGCAGATATAGCCGGCGTTATTTTTCTTGTCGTAAGGAGGGCGGTTTCCTCGTTATCTTCACCGATTCCATAGATATTGACGCTTATTTCACCAAGAGGACGCAGCAAAAGCCACCGAACCATATCTATAGACGCCATCTGTAGTGCCGAGTCGTCAAATGTTACTCCCGGCAATGATAACCGCGTCCTAAACGGTGTTCCATCGTCATCAAGCGCAGACTTATTAAACTCAAGTATTCGATTCTCACTCACGATACACCAGTGGGTCGCACCGCTTGAGTCTTCATATTTCCACATAAAATCAGCTGATATCGTCCAGCGCAGTGTCCATGCGCCATTTCGCGAGTAGTCGTATATCCAAATCTCATTGTTTTTATCTGCACCAACTGGTAAGCACCAAGCAATACGCCCATCAAGGTCTAACCCTACAGCTCTTGATAGCGCTGATAAGTTCAGCTTGTCGCAGTCCGGCTGAATCGTATCAGTGATGTTATTTGTTACCAAAATATTGATCAGCTGTGCTTTTGAGCCGGTTGTCTTGAATGTTCTTCCTGTCGGGTAATAGAGCGAGTTATTTGCCTCTACGACTGCTAGGGGTGAGTATGTGCCAGATTGACCGTTTGCGCGCAAGATACTTGGATACGTAATGGTGTAATCCCCTACTGCCTGGTCGACAAATGACATGTGGTATAAATCACCTGTTCCCGCCGAGCCATGCGTGAGAATTGTTACAGCGTATTTACCTTGCCCGTCACGGAACGGTTTTGCGCACACTGGTATACTGTCGCCACCATAGTTAATGTCTACCCAGCCGCCGCCATCAAACGGCGAGAAGTTACCGGCTTTATCGCCAGCCGCAGAGTACCATAGGCGGTATCTGTCTTTCATGTCGCCGACACCGTACATGCCATCGTTTGTCGCGCTCAAGAATGTGATGATTGGACCTTCTGTTGAGTTTCCCTCAGGTGCTTTCTTGTAAGGGTTAAGCGCTGCGCGGTTATTGTCGACAAATTTCACTGTCGCCGTGGCAGCTTCGCTTGGCTGCGGGACGTTTCCAAGATACTGTTCTTCACTAGCAACCGTACCGAAGTAAATGTTATAGCTCGTTGCACCTGTTACTTTCGGGAACGTTACAGTGATATACTGCGTGTTTGGATCCCATGAATTTCGATAGCTCCCAACGGTTACAAGTGCCGCTTCGCTTGCTGCTGTTTCGCCTACCGTGTTGTTTGCGCTTACTCGTATACGATAGGTTACCGTTGCGCCATCAAGTCCTTTCGCGCTTACTGTAGGCTTGGCGGGCGTTTGAATTGATGTGTAATCGACAAGCTTATTCTCTTTAATGTCGAAATACGACATTTTATCGCTACCATTACTGATATATACGCGGTTATTCTCCTGTACGAATTGCACTTGACGATGTGGATTGTACGTACCGCCTACATCCGTCCATTGTCCGCCGTCTCGATTGTATAGAACATGTCCTTTGCCATTGATAACCTGCATCGTAATCACGTAGTGCTCCGGCGCCGTTGATGGCACGACTTTTATAAATGTACTTACACCAATGACTTCGCCGAGCGGCTGCGTACCATAGCGCGTTGTACCTGGGCGTACTTGCGGTATGCCGTCCTGAGTTAGCTCCATGTTCGTCATATCAAGCAGACAGTTCTTGCGGGCGCGGATTGCATCGACAAATGACATATACCCGCTGCTCCACTCTTTTAGAGCAATATTAACGGGTGGTTTCGTGCGGCGCTGGCGATTTGTCTTTGTTGTTTTCATTACAACCTCGGCATACGGCTATACGCCCGCTTAAGTTTTCGCCCGCCACTAATTTGCGACTTCATGTCGCGTGCTGCCATTTCCTGATATTCGTTGTTGGCTAATTCAAATATACGATCAGCTTCGTCGTCTTTTGCTGGGTCGTTTCGCGCAAGCATTGCTGCTGTTTGTAGAGCAAGCCAACGCGGATTGTCGCACGCGACTGTATCGTTCTCTCTCTTCATCTCCTCCGGGTATGCAAGCGTCTCTACAACCGCCGATCCGGTGTAATCTTCCGGATTGATAAGGTGTAGTACTTTCTCGCCCTTTGGACCGGTAATATACGCTCCAGATTTTACGTCATACCGCTGCTTGAAATACACGATAGGCACTTGCTTATTTTGGTATGTACAGGATATTACTTTGCAGGTTTCTTCCGGCAGGCTTATCTGCCCGTTTACGATAGGTAGTGTAAGCGCTCCAGCATATAGACTTTCCCAATCATGGTCGGGATCTTCAGCCCAGCGGTCTTGATTGTCATTGGCGAGTGATAAATATACTTCGTATTTCGGTTCGCTTGGCTTTGGCGCTTTGCTGGACTGCTTGCCTTTATACGCCAAATGTATTTTTGCAATGAGGGTTCGTACGTTCATTTACGTACTCCCGTGTATAAGTAAAACGCCGCGTGACTCATGAATATTCCTTTCGGAACACTCCCACGTCGGGGCGGCGTTCGTTACTTATATTTTCGCACAACACGAGCGTTTTCGCAAGCCTTATAACCGGCGCAACTCCAGACTGCTCTTGCTTTTCTTCGCATTCCCTCTACTTGACGACATCTTGCGCATATTTGGCATACGCGACGTCACGCTACCGTGCGACAGGCTCGTACCTGAGTATTTCTTGATCAGTGAGTTTATATCAACCGCACCGGTATTTTTAATGGTTTTCATAAAGCTGCTAATGTCAGCACTGGTGATTCCATTTCGTCCCCTACCGCCGCGTCCGTTACCGCTACCGGTCTGCGTTACGACTTCCTTGCCATCCCGCTCAATTTTCAGGGCTTTTAGCGCTTTGGCTTCATCTTTTGATAGATACCCCTCTTTTTGCAATTGCGATATCACTGCGTTGCTTGCGGCAAGATATCCGTTCTTGTAGATACTCTTCTTACGATGGTCGCGCAGAGTATTTAGTAGGGTGCCATGGTCTTTTTCCTCAGCAAGCGGACGATAGAAGTTATCCATCTTCACGTCTGTGCTGAACGAGGCGAGTGCGCCGTACTTTATATCGCCCTCACTGTATCCAGACTCTTTGTAGTAACGCTTCTTTACCCAATCAGGTAGTTCTTTCAGTTTATCCTTATTTAAGAACATGTTGATTGCGTTTGTGGCTTTTGATGATGAACTTGCTTTCTTTTTTGAGTCAAGCATTTTATCTAAGGTTTCATCGCCGGTGGATTTCGATTTGGCGTCTTTCTTCGGATCGAAGTCTGTACCTTCCTCTAATCCATAGCCGAGCAGATAGTTCTTATAGGCGCTATCTGATTCGCCTTGCGCCTTAGCGAGCTGCTTATGTAGAGAGCGCTTGATTTCGCCGTCTTTAGTGAGGGCGACGCCATCCTCTATCTTTAAGTTCCCGTTGCGTATTGCTTTTTTGGTGTATTTAGCCGTTTTGGCATCTAAATCATTGATTGAAAATCCATCGCTTTCAGCTTCACGTGTCGACGTCTCATTTACAACATTTTCATCGCGCGGCATTATCGCGTTTTTGCCGAACATCAATCCACGCATCCAGTTCAATGGACCCGTATCAACGTCTGTGCGATTACCTTGCTTATCCTCGTAATAACCTTTTTGCAAAATATCATGTGCTGTAACTGTTTTACGCGCCTGACTTCCCATCGGTAATACACCACCAATATTTGTAGCCGCATCATCCCAGTTACCGCTTGCCGCATTAAAGAGTGCCATCAATGCGTTTGTACCTGTTTGGGCTACTCCAGTTGCGCCATCAAAGCGTCCATAATCGCTATCGCTACCGAATAGCTTTTTTCGTTCAGTCTTTGGAATCGCGTTCAGAGTAGCGGATAATAGGGGGTTTCCCTTGGCAACTTCTTCTATCGTCCTCGTAGTGGCATTCACCCACGGATTACGCTTTTCATCATCGTCATCATCGTCATCTTGGAATCCTTTTATGATATCTGTAATCGCACCTGGTACATCAGGGAGCGGTGCCATACCAGTTATACCCTTAATCAACGAATTAAGAGCGAGTATTGTCACGAACGACTCTGCTGAGCGCACCACTCCACCACTAGCGGCTTTTAAGTTACCACTCTTAAGGTCTTTCAGGATCCGCTTCCTATGTTCAGCTTTGTTGATTGCCACTTCGTTTGTTTCATAGGTGAACTGAAGGAATATTTTACCCAGCGTAGACTTATACGCTAATGGCATTGCGCCTAGCCCGCGCCCACCTACAGAACGTTCGCACGCCATATCAGTCTGTTTCATCAGTTCAAATCCAGTAAGCCCTTCTTTGCGCAACCGGATATAATTTGCGCCCCAGTTAAGCTCAATAAATTTCCTTTCAATCAAGTCCATAAGCGTAAACTTACTGACACCCTCAGAGAACTTCTGCCATTTTGTCTTCGTGAATTTACCGCGCGTATCAGTGTAGCGTTCACCTAAAAAGTTTGATTGTTTCATAGCTTCTTTAACGTCACGGTCAAACGCTTTGAGAATAGATCGACCAGTTGATTTCAGCCCATTTTGCCTGATAGTTTCCGGTAAGTTTAGCGTCTGTGCTAATACCGACGATAAGTTACCCATGATTTTATTTGCACCGTTAATATTCTCTAATTTGCGCAATATTTTCATACCGGTCGTTACTTCGTCAACGAATGGACGATCAAACTTATTGGTTTTACCGGCTAACTCATTCGTAAACTCAGTAATCGCCATAGTTTGCCTAGAATTCACCTCACGATTCTCTGTTGATAACAGGCTGTCCGGATCTTTGAATACTTTTGTCTGGTCAAGAGCACGCATCGCCGCCTCTAAACTTCTCCCATATGCTATGACAGGCTCCATGTGGATGTTGTAGAGCATCAAGTCGGCATAATTCTCAAACACCTTACGCGGGTTAAGCTCGTAATCCTGGTTCTTGCTATAACGACGCATTTCGTGCGGATTAAACTTCTTCGTTGGTTTTGTACTTTCACTGATACCAGCTAGGCGTGCTGGAATTTCACCACGCCCTACCGCTTCCATGTCGCCACGAAGATTCGTCGATATATCGCTCGGCTTCACACCGAACAAATTGCCTTTTTTATCCATGTGCGGCAAGTAATCTTTACGATACTCGATTTCGTCTTTGCCAAGCCGGCGACGTACCTCGTTTAGCGTCGATATTAAGGAGTCGTAGTTATTGCGCGTCCATTCCACATACTTTTTAGCAGCCTCAGTTGCACGTTCACCATACTTCGCTTCAAATGCTGCATATTTATCTGTTTTGCCGTGGAGCGGTAGGGTGTTTTCCGTTAACCGTCCGATATCATCCCAGAATTCTTTACTACGAGTCATACGCGGACGGGCACGTTCCGTATCTCTTGCAATAACCTTATGTTCATCAAGCAGTTGTCTTACTTCTTTTGCATACTTGTTGAAAGAGGCTGTTTTACTGTAGTAGAAGTCTTTGAATTTCTGTACTGCTTGGCTATTTGCTGCCGTCTTTTCCATTGTTCTGATAAAGTTATGCCATACCTTTGGTTTACTAAATATATTTTGCTTCTTTGCGCCGGCTAGCAGATCGTTATCCATCACATCGTATTTTCCATTTACCTGATTGACAATACCAAACGGCGTTGCCTGTATATGGTTACCGATTATCTCACCGGTACGAGGATCACGTACAAAGCCGCCATCAATAGTTACGTCGCCTTGCAGTTTTTGCACTACTGTGGATCCTGTTTTCGGGTCGGTATATGCTACGAAGTCTTCCACCTGTCCATCTTCTTTCGCAGCGCGCAAAGCTTCTTGAACTATTTGCTGGTTGTTCGCTTTATCTATTTTGTTCGTTTGAGTCTTCCAGATATAAAGCGCGCGGCTATATGGCTCCCACTCACCGCTCGCGCCATCGCCAATATAACGGCGTTCAAAGCTTATGAAGTGCTTACCGTCTTTGTTCCGTTTCGTATGCTGGCGATACTCGTATAATCCATCGCGGACAACCGGCGTTGTCTCATCACGTGGGCTCAGACGAGTTTGATTGTATAGGTTTCCTTTCGTATAGGCGTTATTGCCCTGTAGCGGAACGTTGTTAAATTGTCGCCCCTCATACTCCTGTACCGCCCGCTGTTCAGCCTCAGCCGCAGCCTGGTTATCGCGTGCACTAGCCTCAGGTTCTTGTTGCTCTTGCTGTTGTTTACTTAGTTCCCTGCCAGTCTGCTTCATCTCCTGGATTGTATTGTTGTTTTTGACTTCCCATGCTTCCTGGCGGCGTTCTAGTTCTTTGTCCCCTACTTCGTTTGAGGCGTGGTCGTATACGTCGTTTTGCGCTACTGCTATTGCCTGCTGGCGGATGTTCTCATTAGCGTATAACCCACGGATCTTCTCTTCCATTGCTCGTATCTGCTTATGCAGTTCGATTGGCTTCATGATAATGTCCGTGAACTCTTCTACTCTGCCATCATAGCCGGCTTCTGCTGCGAGGATATCAAGTGGGAGGGCGTCTTTGCGGACGTATGCGAGCGGTACGATTTCGCGCCAGGTCTTGCCATAGAGGTGTTCGGCATCTTGCGGGCGTATCTTTACGTTATGGTAGTTCTCTAATATACCATCAAGCACTTCCTTGGTGGTGTTGTATGTTTCAAAGAGCTCAGGGTCTGACTGATACGCAACGGTTTCCAGTGCGGCGTTATAGTCTGCTTTCGTAGCAGATAGTCCATACGGAGCAAGGTCGGCATT
>CAUTSQ010000027.1:0-12432 GCA_963541395.1 uncultured Candidatus Saccharibacteria bacterium
GAGCCTGCTCGGCGACGCTGCCAGAGCGCAAAACGTCATTCACCATCGCCGCCAAGCGGTCAACCTGCGCTACCGATTCCGCCAGGTACTGATCGCGATTTTTATATTCACCGATGTTTAGTTGCATGTTCTCAAGCATGATTCGGAGGGCTGCCAATGGCGTTTTTAACTCATGTGAGGCCGCGCGAAGAAATGCAATTTTCTCCTTTTCTAACTGGGTGATCCGCTTATTTTCATGCTCCAGCGAGCGAATCGTTTGCCACAGATTTTGATAGAGCTCGTTAATATTTCGCCCCAGCACGCCGATTTCATCACTGCTATTCACTGGATAATGCGCGTCCTTTTCCAGTCGCTGCATGGTCGTGGTCACCGCCGCCATCTGGCGAATCGGCCGTGTCACAAAACGGCTGTAAATGTAGGAAAACAGTAGCGCCACCAATAGCGAGCCAAGCATGGTATATGGCAATACGTGCAAGGTGGCGAGTTTGGCCTGAGTGACAGGTGCTACGTCAGCCAGCAGCTTGATGGTGATCGCTCGCCCCTGTTTATCCGTCACACTACCCTGCCGCAAAATTACCGAACGCGGATCGACAGTCTGCCCATCAGCGATTTTCACCACGCTAGTGTCGACCGATTTGCCGCTATCGGTCACGATATTGATCGACTGAAAACCCTGAAAATACTGGTCGCGCCCGTTGATTGTCAGCGTGATGTTCACATTTTTCATCTGAGCGAACTCTTGGCTGATCTGGCGCATTTCCTCGGCCGATTTGCCGCGTAGCTCAGTGGTTAGCGTTATCAGGTTATCCGCCGCCTCACGCTCTTTTTGCTGCAAATAAAATTGCGGCATCAAGGTGTAGACCAGCGCATGCACCAGGATGATCAACGCCGCGAACAAGCCAATTGACACCAAAAACGTCTTGGGGAATAACTTAAGATTCTTCATAGCGATAGCCCACTCCCTTCACCGTGATGATGCAGTCCAGGTGCAATTTCTTGCGCAGGTTTTTGATGTAGACGTCGATCACCCGGTCGAACGGCACCTCGTCATCACGCCACAACTTGTCAATGATAGCCTGCCGACTCCAGACCATGTTTGGATTATCTACCAGCAGCTTGAGCAGCTGCACTTCCTTGGGCTTGAGGTGTGCGTCAGTATCATCATAAAACCCTTGATAAGCCGCGAAATCCACCGAGGCCAGACTATGGCGCCACAAGGTTTTTTCGACAGCCTGCTGACGGCGAAGCAGCGCCCTGATGCGCTTTTCCAAAATTACCAGCGAAAACGGCTTACTCATATAATCATCCGCCAGCTCATCAAAACTCGCAACTTGCGTCGGCTCATCATGTAGTGCCGTCAACATCAGCACCGGCACGTCGCTGGTCTGGCGAATTTGGTGCAGCGTCTCGATACCGCTCATCCCCGGCAACATGATATCAAGGATAACGACATCCGCCCCAGTAAATTTCTCCAACGCCTCCTCGCCGCTGGTCGCCGTCACCACCGCAAAGCCGCGCTGGCGGAGGAACTGCTCGGTGCCAGTGCGCAGGGCGGGTTCGTCTTCAACTAGAAGGATTCGTGATTTTATTGCGTTACCCATTTCGGTTAATCTTGGATACTGTCCTCCTATGTTTTGAATTGGCTTGCGCTCGATATTCGGACAACAGTACTTGGTAATTCTGTGGTTAGTCAAGCTGCCAACGCGATAATTAGTTAATTACAATTATACCTTACCAAAGTAATTTGTCTACTTAAGCCTGGTCTAGCGCCCCGTGGCATAACTAGAAGAAAGATTTGAGCGTAAGCTGACATCTTCGCTTAAGTGTCTATTGAACTCACTGCACAATAGGATCGGCCGAGACAGATTATTGATTTATTTTAGCCACTCTGCTACCATTCATAATGTACTATAAAGCGTCAGAGTTCCAGTCACGCCGGAACGAGCTGGGTGTCAAAATACACCACGGGAGTGAAGCCGTAAAGTCACACAACCGAAATCGCGATCCATCGTAGAGCCGGTACTGAGCGCTATAATTCAGCAATGAACTATAGAACAAGGATGGGACCGCGGGAGGTCTCTTTTTTGATCTCTCGTTCCTTGGGCAAATAATATAAATTTATTGTACCTGAGGAGGTTTTATCATACTATGAATACAATAAAACAAATTCAAGAAAATCCTAACTATATTAATCGGCATATTTTGACCTATGACGAAATGGCAAGCGCTAAGCCCGGCAATAGTCAGGAGCCATTGGTTAACGTACGCAAATACGATTCGTCGATTATAGCCGAACACGAGCAATCGGATATGCAAGTTTATACTGGTGAGTCTATTTTGGTGCGCGATACATTAGCTAGAAAGCTCGCTGCGGTTAATAAGCAGCTGAAGGCAGGTGATAATTTGCGACTACGCGTTGTTTATGGCTTTCGCCACCCAAAAGTACAAGAAAAGTACTTTCGCGAACGCAAAGCGGCCTTGCAGCGAGAGAATCCCGAGATGTCAGAATACAATCTAATTCGTCTAGCTCATGATTTTATTGCTGTACCCGATGTGGCTGGACACCCAATGGGAGCGGCAGTTGACTTAACCATTGTCGATAGAGATAATAACCCTGTCGACATGGGCAACAAGATATCCGACTATTCTAATCCAGATATTATTAAAACTTTTGCGAAAGTGACCCCAGAACAAGCCTCGTATAGAAAGGTATTACATGACGCTATGATAGCACAAGGCTTCGCGCCGTTCTACGGCGAGTGGTGGCATTTCTCATATGGTGACCGTGAGTGGGCGGCATTTTACGGAAAAAAAGCGGCAATTTATGGTACTATAAATATATTTCAATGCATTGAGTAATGGAGCGGCATAGCGACCTCTTTCAAGATCGCTATGCCGCCCCGTGGTGGTTGGTCAGGAGGCGGAGAGAGCTTTAAGGTTCTGTAGCGCGAAACTGCAGTTGCCATAAAGCCAAATTCGCTGGGTGCTCTGGGAGTGGTTTTCCTCCGTCTGAGCCGACACGTCTTGGACCTCAGAAATCTCAGTAGACCCCATCCTCAAGAACATATGTCTTGAGTTGGATCCTTTGGCCGCCGTCCTCATGACGTAGTATGCGCCTCCGAGGCGATTCGCTTCAGAGAGGCATCGCTCAGTCACGGCGTAGGCAATTTTTCGGCCACGATGACTCAAAGCCACGCCCAACTCTGAGATATACCACATCTGATCGCTATCTGCGAGAATTTCTTGCGAGTCTTGTAGAAATTCTCTAATATCGTCAGGGGCATCGTCTACGGGAAGTGCACAGCAAAAACCCACAACAGAGCCATCATCCTTTGCAAGAACTATGACTCCTCTTTCCAGGTGGGGACCCCAGATTTCTTTGTGTATCCTATATCTCGGATACACTTCAAAATAAGGAGGTCCGCCAAAAGCCTCCTGATACAGAGATGTGAACCCAGCCACATCAGCTGTGTCTCTAGCGATAGTATACTCAATCATGAATGACCTCCATATCACTCTCGAGAGTCACAAAATCACCGTCAACTTCGGCCCGGATAATCTTACCGGTTGGCTGAATGATGTCTGAGACGCCAGTTACAGCACACGCCGCAATCGTACCAGAGCCACACGATGATTCATAGAAAAAGGTATCGATACTCCTCACCCATACTACAGGATGAATCGCAACAGAATCGTCCTTCCTTTCAATCCAGACCACCCCAACGGCGTCTCGCTCGCGAAGACTTAGTTCTTCTGTCAGGTGATGGTGCGTCTCCCGGTAGACTTCTGCTTGAGCTGGGAATCTACTCTCTACCACAACATGGACGATGCCACCAAGATCGACGATGTTTATCGTCTGTTCATGGCCTTCGACAGGGTAAACCCCGACAGACATACCCGGAAACCTGCATCGGACATAGTACTCGTTATCCGACCGCCTATCGACAGTCGCGCTAACGAGACCTTTGAAGCCAGATACCGTAAATTCTACGTTATCAGCACCTCGCAGTTTCGAGAACAGCACAGCAGCTGCCCGCGATGCATTACCACAGAACTCTCCGCCAGCCATTTCAAAATGGCTTTGGCTTTGCGACAACACGAGAAAACCGGCCTGTTCAGCACCAAGTCTCTCTGTGTTCTCTCCTAGTATCCGTCCTCGACTAACATACTCTGTACGGGTAAGCGGACTAGTAATGACTTCAATTGCCGTTCCGTTACCGTTCGCAGCAGTGATGACAGCCGTGGTTGTTGAGTTCATCATTATTCTCTCCTTAATTTTGAATGTGCTGTCCAACCTTACGGTGATATTGTCACACTCTCGTTATATATTCAACTCATTTGCGACTTATCGTGACGTTCTTGAAGGCACCGCTCTATATCGGTAATCTTAATATCTTTGGCAACCAACAAAACTAGGAGGTGATAAACCAGATCGGCAACCTCGCCAATAAATTCATCGTTTTCATCATTCTTTGCAGCGATCACAACTTCAACTGATTCTTCGCCAACTTTTTGGATAATCCTATCTAAGCCTCTGTCGAATAATTGTCTTGTGTAGGATATGTCTTCATCGCTGTTGCGTCTGCTCTCTATGATTTCGTATAATTCTCTAATTGTCATACATTCTCCTTATGCTATGATTTTTTCAATCGGCGACACGAGAATCCCACGCGCGCCAAGACTTTTCAATTTGTTAGCTACCCTCCAAAACTCATCTTCATTCATAACTGCGTGTACTGCCAGCCAACCAGGCTTCGTTAATTCCACTACAGTTGGAGCATCAAGTCCAGGGGCGATATTTTTAATTTTATCGATATTCTCTTTGGGCGCGTTCATCATAATATACTTCAAATTCCTTGCAGCAAGTGCCGACTCAAGACGAACTAGCATCTGAGTAATTAGACCTTCCTTGTCTTTTGAAAGCTTCTTTTCATTTCTAATAAGAACGGCTTCGGTCTCTAGAATTGTTTCTATGGGCCGTAGGTCATTTAATAAAAGAGTGCTGCCGCTAGCCATTATATCAACAATCGCATCTGCCACCCCAAGTGCAGGTGTAATTTCAACCGATCCAGCTATCACAGTAGTTTTAATGTCAATACCGCGTTTCGCAAAATATTTTCTAGTCGTGTTTGGGAAAGTTGTAGCAATTATTTTTCCTTGCAAATCTTTAATCGTAGTAATATTTGATTCTTTAGGAACAGCGACAATAAGCTTACAATAGCCAAATCCCGGACGCAGAACTTCACGCGTAGCAGTAACTCCAGCTTCACGTAAAACGTTTTGGCCAACAATGCCAATGTCTACAACGCCGCGCTCTATATAGCCAGGTATATCATCGTCGCGGCAAAACAAGATTTCAACTGGATAATTGCGGCATGCAGCAAAAAGTCTACGGCCATACACCTCGAACTCAAGACCCATCATCCGCAGTGTTCTCAGAGAGTCTTCGGTAAGCCGTCCATCTTTTTGAATAGCAATTTTTAAGTTTTCTTTGTTTAATTTCTTATCCACGATAAAACCTCCTCAGGTACAATAAATTTATATTATTTGCCCAAGGAACGAGAGATCAAAAAAGAGACCTCCCGCGGTCCCATCCTTGTTCTATAGTTCATTGCTGAATTATAGCGCTCAGTACCGGCTCTACGATGGATCGCGATTTCGGTTGTGTGACTTTACGGCTTCACTCCCGTGGTGTATTTTGACACCCAGCTCGTTCCGGCGTGACTGGAACTCTGACGCTTTATGTTTAGGATTATACATAGCGCTTGCAGTTGGGTCAATGTTTTTGGGGCTTTTAGATTTCTTTTTTATTCGTCTGGCGTATCATTTTCGATACTTTTACTATCGACATGTTTGTCGTCTTCGGCTCTCAGAAAGCTATATTGAATAGGGGGAATAGGGGGTATGTAGGGTGTCAATTTTGAAAGTGATTCACCTATATTTTTAATCGTCGGACAGGTTTTATTTAATATTTCGCCAAAATTTTTAAGATAACTTGGTGTACTAAAGTTTTTGATCATATTGGATGCTAAAGATTGCTGATATTCTGCTAATTGTCTAAGTGTTTCTGTATTGAAATATATCTTCTGTATACTTTGTAGACTATTTGCTATTTGTTCACCAAGGATTTGTAGTTGGGCTTGCTGTTCTGGAGACAATGAAGACTTCGCTGGAAGCTTAATATCTTTTTCAATTTTCTTAGCTAGTTCTATAGCATTTATTTTTTTCTTCTCTGTAAAATGATTATGATGAGCTGCGGCGTCTCTATACTCCTTCAACTTATTTAACTTGATCTTCATGTCCTTCCAAGATATATCCTTTTGCAAGATTTCCTTGGCAATCACATCCCAGATAATAATAGCTCTGCATTTCTCGCCAAACTTTGCTTTGAAGTCTTCAAAAGAACTGCTTCTGTTTAGCAACTCATTCAGATCGTCAGCAGTTAACTGATGTGAAGACCATGAGAAATCGTATCCTAGAATTTCTATTATCTCGCCTAGAGTTAAATAAGAAACCAGTGTATCTAAATTCTTTTTGAAAATTAAATTATTTTCAGTATCCTTTGATTTACATTTGTCTAGATACTTTCCGTGCTGCAATAAAATATCATAATACATCTCAACTAAATCAGGTAGATATAGCAGCAATTTACGCAATTGAATCTCCACTTCATAGACAGCCTTGAAAACTTCTTCTGCCCGTTTGCGAGAACTCGAATCGCTCAATATACCTATTTCAAGACTTTTGTGTATATTAGCATATATTTGAGGATCTATTTGCTCACTGCGTTTTATTGTTACAAGAAACAGCTTTTCGGACATAGCCTCAAATTTATCGGAAGAATCTTTTTTGATTCCTATTCTATCTAAAATATCCTGCGCTTCACCACTAGTTTGCGCCTTTACAACCAAGACTATTTGCTGCATACATTCATTATAGCACCGAGGCGATTATTGTAGTATGGGGGGTAATGCAGCGGTCCATTATATTAAATCTATATACAAAAAAAGACTCCGAAGAGTATCGTAATTCCTTTATGGTGACTCTACCGGGAATCGAACCCGGGTTGCCGGGATGAGAACCCGGTGTCCTAACCGCTAGACGATAGAGCCGAACTGTTGATATTATAGCAGCAGAGCTGGGCGTTGTCTAGCTACCGAGCTGCTGAATGATTTCGATTAGGCGGCGCGGCGTAATTTCAGCCTTAATCAGGTAGGCGTCGGCATCGTTCTCTAAGGCGGTGCGGCTTTTCTCGTCTTGATCGAAATTTGTCATGACGACGATACGCGACTTCTCGGTGCTATTTTCTTCGAATTTGCGGATGGCGGTCATGATTTCGGTACCACGCATCTCTGGCAGCATGATATCAAGCAAAATTAAATCGTAATGCTGATTGGTAGCCATAACCAAGCCATCGTGGCCGTCCACCGCCCACTCGACGTTGTAGCCAGCCATTTTGAGGCTGCGAACGTACATCTCGCCGATGAAACGGTCGTCTTCGATGACTAAGATTGTGGAAATTGCCATAATACTCTCCTGATTATCCTGTATATTTAGTATGATTTTTAATCCAGCTGTTACCTGCCGAGATGATTTCGGTGTTGGAGTTGTCGGCGCCATGCAGTTTGTCAGAAACGGCGGCATAGATTGGTAGAGTGAAGGTAAAAGTTGCTCCCTGCCCTTCGGTGCTTGATACGCCGATGGTACCGCCGTGACTTTCAATGATGGCTTTGCTGAGATATAAGCCGATGCCAGTGCCAGCGACTGTCTCGCGGCTGCGGTGGCTGCGGTAGAACTTGTGGAAGAGATTGTTGATGACGCTGGCTGGAATGCCGATGCCATTGTCAGCGACCGAAACTTCAACATGCTTGTCTTTGGCTCGAGCAGTGACACGGACGACACCGCTTTCGTCGGAATATTTGATAGCATTGTCGATAAGGTTGGATAGCACTTCGGAAATACTAGAGCGGTCGGCAGCAACGGTTGGCAAATCGCTTGGAATGTCAACGGATAGTGAACGATGCTGCGAGCGGGCACGCAGTTCCATATCGTCGCGGATAGTCTCGTAGATTGTCGCCAACGAATCTTCGTGTAGTTGGAGTTTGAGGTGGCGGCGGTCGTAACGACTGGTGTTGAGGATATTGTTGATGTAGCCAGACAAGCGGTTGCCGCTAACGATTAATCTCTGGAAAAGCTCTTTTTGATCGGGCTCGAGTTTACTATCGAGTTCGAGCGCTAGTACATCTAGGTAGCCGCGGATAACAGTGATTGGCCCGCGCAGCTCGTGGGCGGCGAACGAAATAAAGTCAAGGTCGTCGTCCTCTGGCTGGTAGATTTCAGTCTCGTCGTAAGCAGTAATGATAGCATCCGCGGCGTTGCCTTGTTCGAAATCAACAGTGATATTGAAAATACGGCGGTCTTCTTGCCCGATGACTTTGTTGGGGACTCGCAGCCAAATTTTGCGGGCGCGAACATTGTCGGTACGCTGTTGATCGATCCATTCAATAAGGTCGGTGCCGTCGTCAAATAGCAAGTCAAAATGATAAGCGCCTTTGGCGTCGAGCGAGATTGGCGCGGCGCGGTTAGCGAAAATTACGCCATTGTTCTTGTCAAGGATAATTATGCCAGTACTTGTCAGATTGAGGGCGCTGGCTAGTTCGTCAGTTGTGCTAGTTTTGTCTGGACTGGTTTCGACATGTTCTTTGTAGATAGATAGTAGCATATCGCTAAAACCGGTAGCCTTGTACTCTTTATTGCTAGGGTTTGGTAACTTTTGGTCAATTTTTTGTCCGGCAGCATTAACTAGCGCGGTCGAGAGGTCGCGCAGCGGAATCATCGCAAAAGACAACACTGCGAAATTTGTTGCAGTAGAAATAATTAGCAGCGAAATGACAATTGTTGCAATAAGAAAGACGTCTAGGCGAACCTGCAAAATGATCATTATTGCAATAACCGATAAAGCGACCAATAATTGAACGAGAACAGATATTATTGCAACCTTGTTGCGATGAATACGCCAAAAATCACGCATTTCTGGTGTACGTTTGACTACTGGCTTGGCGTCGCTTACTGCCACGAGACACCTCCTCCGCCGCTGTTTGGTACGGCAGCGATCCAGGTTTGTCCGCGATTTAGTGCGACTGGCTTGCCGGCAGCGTCGATGAGTTCTAGCGGGTTAAAGCGGTCATTCTTGCGCCAAGTACATTCAGCGGCCGTGCCGTTCTGAAACACTGTTGCAGTACCGGTACCATTAGTAACGATACTTTGCCGCCAGCCGTCTTCCATGACGGTAGTCTCGTTGACATGCAGCGCGATGACGACGCTCGGCGCTAGCCTCCCCTCTTCACGGTCGTTACTGGCCTGCCCGCCGATACTGCGTAGATAGGTGTTGCTAGCCTTGTCATAGTCGTAATGGGTGTTGTACCAACTGCTAGAGAAATTGATGTCGATACTGACGGCGTTTGGTTTGTTGCTGGCCTTGCCGTCAGCGCGAGCGAAGCTGGTGAATTGCGATGATTTATAACCTTTGCCAGCGTTGAGCGCGTCTAACTTCTCGAAGCTAGTATAGACATTATGCGGCGGTCGCCGATCGTTGGCGCGCCAGTACGAACTGCCATTGAAGAACTGATCAATATCGCGATATTTACCATTACGAATTTCTTGCAGTGAAGCGTGGCTGCCGCCGACATGAGCGACGCTAGCCTGATACGGTGCTAGCCAATCAACGTAATACATACGCAGGCTGCGGACTGGGCCGACGAGCTGCGGCTTGTGCTGTTGAAATAGCGTCAAAAAGCGCGTGATGCCGCCTTCGGCGATGGCTTCGTAGACGACTTCGGCCTGCTTGAGTCCGGAATGTGGCCGGGCATCAGGCGAATTTTCGATCATGATGGCAGTGACTGGTCTGGATAGATCAGCCTTAGAGGCAACCTCAATGCCATTGAGATGGGAATAGTATTTTTCGGCAGGTTTAGGAACTTTTTTGGCAGGAGCATGATACGCAGTGTCGGCAACTGGTGCGCGATATGTCAATACGAAGGCCACCGCCCCGCCGATAGCAATCAGGATTACACCGCAAATGCACATTGTTGCAATACGATGACGATTAATGAAATCGCGCAGTCGTTGCAGGCGCGACTGCTTGCCATCAACCGCGTAGTGTTGCGCTACGAGCGGGCTCGGTTGTCTGTCTCGTATGTGTGTTTTTTGCTTTCGCATCTTGGTAAAATTATAACATAATTGGTGTGAATTGGTTATGGTTTGCGCGACGTGCTGCGTGTGCTAGTATATTATGTCATGAGTCTGTTTCCAGCTGCAGCAAGTTACGAATCGCGTCGACAGAGGGCTATTAGAGTTACTATGGATCTGAGCTTAGGTGGCAGATGGCAAGCAAAAGCGGCGTGCAGCCTTGATGATGTTGAATTATTTTTACCCTCAGAGAGCGGCCAAATTCAGAAGGAGCGCGCCGAATGCGCCAAGAAGATTTGTCACAAGTGTCCAGTTGTTAGAGAGTGCTTAGAATACGCATTAAAAAAAGAGCTAAACAGTGAAAGTGATGGTGTTTTGGAAGGTATGACCCCACGCGAGCGTCGAAATCTTAAAGATCAAAATAATCAGTAGAATTTTAGTTAGTTGTAATTTGACAAAAAATAAGTAGAGTTGTAGAATATTAGAATATTCTCTTCGGATAGATGAAAGGAGGAAGAGAATATGTTGCTTGAGATTGTCAAGGAGGTAGGCGCAACTAGTTCAACTAGTTGGGTTTTTACTACGTACGATGTGTCAGTATCGTATGTGGCTGATGGCCAGCCTATTGACGTTGTGGATGTTTTTGAGGAGAAGTCTCCGGCTTTTTCCTCGAAGTTGATTGAGGAAGGGTATTACTTCGTCGCAGGAGTGACCTGTGACGAAATCGCTAACATCCCAAGTGTGAGATATAAGCTTGTGGGTGTCCCAGAAGAGATCAGGCGGCCACGTCGCAGTTTACGGCAGTGGCTAAAAACTCGTCGCTCTACCTTCGCTGACACGATGGAGTTCACTCGTGTTTCTGATGCAGTGATCATTACTCTCAGACAGTTGGTGCTTTCGTCTTGCGATCAGCATGACGTTAAGATGCTTAAGAAGCATCGGCATCTTGTTGAGCCGACTAGGCCCGTGCTCCCACGACGGCTGGTCGACGACCAGCTGGTGGCGCGAGTTTTCGGGCGAAGGCCCGACCTTTTCCTCTATATCGGAGGAGAGCTTGGGCGGTGGCTAAGCCACCGCACACCTGACGACCAACTGGGTGATCGCTTGCCAAGATATCTTTGGAATGACCTGATTGATCAGATTGTCCTTACCGTCCGAAAGGAGGTGGACCCAATCTTGGCTCGTTTGCGGGCAGAAGAAGAACTGAATAGTCTTGATGCTTCTGCCTCTGTTCTCGCCAAGAACTCTTCCTGCTCTGGCTCAGAGGAGGCGGCGCAGCAGCGACACGAGCAGCAGTTACGCGAGGTGGCCTCGCTTTGCGGTGAAACACCGGAAGAGCTGGTCGCCCGCCATCTGCTGAGTGACGAGGCGCGACGACGACGCCTCTACTGATTCTATCCGCTGGGGCTGTCTTGCTATACTATAAATATAACAAGACAGCCCCCTTACTTTTTGCTAATTAATTTATTATTCTTTTGACTCTAGATAACTCTGAAGCCGCGCCAGCGTGTGTTCACAGCCAATCAGTGCCAGCGTATCATTCAGCTGCGGGCTAAACGGCGCCCAGGTGGCGGCGATGCGGATGAGACTGAAGAGGATGCCGGGCTTTTGACCAGTTATCTCCAGCAATTTGTTCAGGCAGTTTTGGATTGATTCTGGCGTCCAGTCGGCGAGTTTGGCGAACTCAGCACGGGTGGTTTCTAGTAATTCGCGACGCTCGCTGTCAGATAACTTCTTTAGCTGTTTGCTGCTATCGATAAGCTCCATGTTAATTTTAGGCTCCGCGAAAAAGTAGCCAAATCCGCGTAAATCTTCAAACATTTTCAGGCGGTCTTGCGCTAACGCCAGCACTTTCATGCGGTATTCCTTAGTTATATTTGGAGCGTAAGCAGATTCCGGCCAGAAACCAGTCTGTCCCCCGTCTTTTTGCGGGTTATCGTCCTGTGGCGACACGTACTCGTAAAGCTTATCGACAGGAATATTGCGTATATGAGCACCGTTAAGCCATAACAAGCGTTTTTCGTCAAATCGCGCGCCTGATTTTTGGACGCGTTTCAGGCTGAACTTTTCGATCAATTCGTCTCTGGTGAAAACTTCCTGTTCGGTGCCGTCGTTCCATCCTAGGCTGGCGAGGAAATTGAGCATGGCGTCCGGCAGATAACCCTCTTCTCTGTAGGCTAGGATATCTTTGGCGCCGTCGCGTTTGGATAATTTCTTATTGCCCTGCTCGTTCATGATCGGCGG
>CAUTSQ010000028.1:0-12017 GCA_963541395.1 uncultured Candidatus Saccharibacteria bacterium
CGCCAGTGTCGCCCACCAACTCATCGACGCTGGTGATGGTGGGGCGGTAGTCAGAAATCTCAATAACTTCACCGGCCTCAACCACAGCGAAATCGCCCACCAACTCATCGACGCTGGTGATGGTGGGGAGGTAGCCAGATATCTCGATAAATTCACCGGCCTTGACCATAACGAAATTGCTCACAAACTAATCGACGCCGGCAGTGGTTGGCTAATCGCTCACAACCTCGATAAATTCACCGGCCTCGATGCTAGCGTCGCCCATAAACTAATCGACGCTGGTGATGGTGGGGAGGTAGTCGGAAATCTCGATAACTTCACTGGCCTCGACGCCAGCGTCGCCCATAAACTAATCGACGCTGGCTACGAATTACAAGTATTGCAATGTGCACATGTCTTTGGTGAATCTACCTCAGAAATAGTTCTTGGTTGTATAGATAAGATAAAACTAGACGCTGATGTAGCGGACGCTGTCCTCGAGCATTTATCAGATTACGGCATGGATACAGCTGCGCAGTGTACTGTATTGTGGGCATGTGCCAATCACTATTCGACCGCGCAAAAAGTTGCTCAGCTTGACTTAGAGGGACTTATTGGTTCAGAAGAGGCGTCTAAGCTACGTGCGCATATTGCCGAACTCAAGCCAGATCTGCAGGGCGTAGAGAAATATAATCCGTATGCTGATGAGGCGGGCGATATGGAACACGTGACATCATCTCGACCAGGGACGAAGTTTCACGAAAGAGCAATCCAAGCCAATCGACGTTTGCGATCTCCCGAGACCGAAGAAGATAGAGAACTTGCAGAGACAATTCAACAAGCTTACGATAAACTACGGGCAGATATAGCGTCGCAGTACGGAGACCAATATTCTCAAGAGATGTTTGGTAAGCGTGGTGACAAGTTAGGCGATATCTGGCCAGCGTATCGTAGACTGGTAGCAGATTATATAGCCGTAATGGACGAGTATGGCCTACCTGAAGCTCTAGAAAGAGCGGCTGAAGCATTCAATCAGGTACTTAAAGTTGATACTAAGTACTATGATAGATTGTTTGCCGAGTGGGATGCCAAGCGAATAGGCGAGAGAGAATTTCAAGAAGTATTCCTCGGTCGTGATGGTGTCTATGCGTACGTGGCGCGCCGGGCTCAACTCTATGCGCGCCGCCGCAGGCTTGGTATGAGTAGCCACGCGGCGGGCGGGTCGCTCATGGAGTTCCCTACCTACCTTGTGTATCCGCGAGGGTTCCGCGATGAGCTTGATGATGTAGTGAAAGATGAATATCTGCATCCTCGTATCCAAAATCCAGATGCTGCCTATTACTACGATACTGGATTTACAGGAACGATTCCTGAAGACATTATGAGAGTGCTAGGAGTGTCGGAATCAGACCGTGACAGTCGAATTAGACTGCTTAGTGCAAGTGACCGACCAAGAACAGTGCTGGGACTAAAAGGTGACAAGCCAGAAAGAGATCAGATAGTAAATACTATAGAATACCATGTCAAGGACGAAGAGTCGGCAGAGGGTTTGTATCGCACCGAAGATGGCAGGCTGGAACCATATAGCCGACCGACCAATCCTGATGAACGGCTGGCCTTTCGTATGACACAGCTAGCTTTGAGCAGGCATTATTATACTCGCGAGCTAAAAAACACGGAGCCAGTCAATATGGGTTACGAGGTGAAGCGCCTAGAAGGCCAACGAGAAATGAGAATCGATGGGGAATATAGCGAGGCGGTGAAAGGCCGGCTGGCTGAATTGTTCTCGAGCCATGATATTGGTGCTGAGCTATTGCAGTCTGCGACATCGCTCAAAATAGCGAACCCAAACGATCCGTATCCTGGTGAGGCGGTTTTTGAGCTATCGGTTGGCGGCGACACCGAGGTGATTGTGAAAAACGTCGTGAAGGCAAAGCAGCAGGGGCCAATTGATGAATTTGAGGCACTTTTATTGCTACGCAAACTTGGTGTTGATGCGCCAAAGCCAATCGCCCGGGTCTTTACAAGCGGACAACAAGGCTTTGTAGTGATGGAAAAGATAAACGGCGAGAGTGGGCGAACGATACGCGAATTCTTTGCAAACAACGCTGTGTCGGAGGCAAATCAGCGAGAGTTGATGGCCGACGCTCTTTCGCGCATGCGAGACATTGCCGAGACCGTACGGCGCGACACCGGGATTGATAAGCCGTGGCGCTTGAAAGACTTTATTATTGAATACAGCAGGGACGGTAATGATCAATACCATATCGCATCAATGCGGCCGATCGACTTTGAGCGCGCAAAAGTCTTTGATCCAGACGATCCTCACAGTATTGAACTTGGCCAGGGGTTAGATGATCTTGTGAGGAATACACAGACAAAATAATTAAGTGGCGTTGTTCATTGTTGCACTGCATAAGTGATGTTGTTGATTTGCGTATTGTAGCGCTTCATCAGGTATGATCGCCTAGCAGTTAGAGTTTCTGTTGAATAATAGGTTACAGGATATCATCATGAGGAAGAAGTTTGATTTTTTTCGCGAGTACGAAAATGCATGCTGCTATTGTCGTAAGACTGATGTTGAAAAGCATTCGTGATATGCAAACACAAAAGCTTACGACTTTATAATAGTGAAATGTAGGATATAATAGAGCAGTGAGTCAAGTTATCCAACCTCTTCCTGGCTACAAAGAAGTCAAACCCTTCGTCTACGCGGGCTTCTTCCCGGTGAGCAACGAGGATTATAATGATTTGAAAGAGGCTATTGAGAAACTGAGTTTGAGCGATTCGGCGCTGCAGTTTGAGCCGGAAAATTCGCCAGTGCTGGGTTATGGTGTGCGGATTGGTTTCCTCGGTTTATTACACATGGACATCATTCGCGAGCGGCTGGAGCGCGAATATAATTTGGATCTCATCGTCACCAATCCGAGTACGGATTACCAAGTCAGCCTCACCAATGGCGAGGAGTTGGACATCAAGTCAGCCAGCGAATTGCCCGATCCAGCGCAGATCACGGAGGTTCGCGAGCCGTGGATTGACGGTGAAATTGTGGTGCCGCAGGACTACATCGGTGCGGTGATTCAGCTGATTGTCGCCAAGCGCGGCCGGCAGAAAAATCTCAGTTACATCGACGAGCGGGCGCTGATTTATTTTACGGCGCCGCTGGCAAATTTGCTGACGGATTTTTACGATCAACTGAAGTCGGTGACCAGCGGGTATGGCTCGTTTAATTATGAGTTGGCGGGCTACCAGCCGGAAGATTTGGTGCGGGTGGATTTTTATGTGGCGGGCGAGATGATTGATGCGTTAAGTGTCATGTGCCACCGTTCTGAAGCGCCAGGTTTGGGTCGCGAGATCGTCAAAAAACTCAAAGACGTGGTGCCACGCCAGAGCTTTGAGGTGGCATTGCAGGCGGCGATTGGCGGCAAGTTTATTGCCCGCGAGAACATCGGCGCCTACCGCAAAGACGTCACTGGCTATCTGTACGGTGGCGACGTCAGCCGCAAGAAGAAACTCCTCGCCAAACAAGCTCGCGGCAAAAAGCGTATGAAACGCTTCGGCAAGGTTGACATTCCTAGCGAGGCATTTACAATAATGCTAAGGAGAGATTAGTGCGAGTAGAGGGATTTAAGTCTCAAGGGTGGTTAATTGATAATCTGTATCAGGCGCCGACGTTAGCTGATAAGGACGCACGACCCTATGCTGGTAGCGATATCTCAATTGAAGATGTTCGTATTGATACTTTTCAGCCGACGCAGCGGTATGTTATTGACGCTGGTGTACGCAAGCAAGAGGGTTTAAGAGAGCTTGTCTTGCCGTACGGTGAAGATACACTGTGCATGGAAACTGGCGGAATTGATATTGTTGATGAAGAAAACGCGGGGGGCGGAGTTATGCTCCCACCTATCATTGAGGAGGATTATCATGAAGGATTATTGCTCGTCGACGGTATGCATCGAACAACATTGGCGAGGCGTATGGGTATAAAAATAATTAGAGCTGTAGTTATTAGAGGTGTTGACAGCGACTTTGCTGTCACGAAACGTCGCTTGCCAAACGAATGGAATGAAGTGACAACATTCCCTACACTTGGCGACTTGAAAATTGCTCGTAAACAGGGCTTTGTTCACCGAAATAGGGGTAATGTAGCTGGCGACGGAAGTGCTGCGTATCGTGATTTCTCATCTTTCACTGGCAGAGGTAAAGATGAACGAAAATAATAAACCGATTATTTATATCGACATGGACGGTGTATTGGTGGATTTTGAGTCTGCTCTTACGAAGGTTTCGCCCGAGATGCTTGAGAAGTTTGCGGGTGAGTACGACAATATTCCGGGCATTTTCGCGCTAATGGATCCGATGCCAGGCGCCCTTGAGGCGGTAGATGCTTTGAAAGAAAAGTACGATCTATACATCTTGTCGTCGTCGCCATGGGAAAATCCGACAGCGCTGGATGATAAGCTGGCGTGGGTAAAGAAGCACTTTGGCGGCGATGGCCGGGAAAATATTTTCTTTCGCAAAGTCGTATTTTCGTCGGTCAAGCAGCTGAGTCGCGGTGATATTTTGATTGATGACCGGACAACTAAAGGTGCTGCTGAGTTTGTCGGCCGGCATATTCATTTTGGCACTCCCGAATTTCCTGATTGGCAATCGGTGCTGGATGAGTTATTATAAGCAGATATTATGTCAAAGATCGAAAAGCTTATTAGAGAATATCAACCTAGCGAGTCGGTTCGCCAGCTTGTTATTCAAACCAAAATTGTGTTGCTCGTTGGCATATCGGGCGCAGGCAAGGATACGACCAAACAGCGGTTAATGCAGTCGCCGGAGTTTGCTGATATTGTGTCGTATACGACTCGCCAGCCGCGTCAAAATAAAGGTGTATGGGAGCGTGAAGGCATTGATTATAACTATATTGATGAAGCGACTGCCGCTAGGTTGTTGGAAAGTCATGCTTTTGTCGAGGCGAAATTTGTGCACGGTACAGTTTATGGTACTGGCGTCAAGCAGGTTCAGGATATTCATGATGCTGGTAAAATTGCGGTTACTGATATTGATGTGCAAGGTGTCGATGAATATAAAAAGCTGTCGCCAGGCGTGGTAGCGATATTTTTGTTACCGCCAAATTATCAAGAATGGCGCCGTCGTCTTAGTGTACGTTATGCTTCGCAGGAAGAATTTGATCGCGAATGGCCGAAGCGTTACAATAGTGCGATTCGTGAAATTACCCATGCGCTTGAAGTGCCGTATTATCATTTCGTCATTAATGATGATATTGATGAGACGGCGCGGATTGTGCGGGCAATCGCTCTAAAGCCAGATGTCTATAACCGTAAAGACGATGAAGCTAGACTGGCGGCGCGAGATTTGCTAGAGCAATTGAAAGCGAGTAGTTAGCACTCGCCTTGCATGAGTGCTAAAAGTGCGCTATAATTAGTTCATGACCGAACGTCAACAGGCTATTCTCGCCGCCATCATTGAGCAGTATGCCGAAATTGCGGCGCCAGTTGGCAGCGTGACGCTGGCTAAATTGTTTGGTGTGTCCAGCGCCACTATTCGCAGCGAAATGGCCAAGCTCGAGGAGATGGGTTTTATTGAGGCGCCGCATACTAGCGCTGGTCGAATTCCTACGGATAAGGGCTACCGGTTGTACGTCAATGGCATCACCGATGCCCAGATGACGGAGCTGCCGAGCGGCATCGATCGCAGTGCGAGAGCGATCGAAGCGCATGTTAACTCGCACGTTGATAAGTCTGACCGAGCAATTCGCAGCGCCGTTGATAGTTTGGTGGAGCTGACGGGCAATTTCGGCTTTGCGTCGTTTGGTACGCACTTGTATATGAATGGCATGACGCAGCTGTTTAGCCAGCCGGAGTTTGTCGAGGGCGATCATGTGCAAGCGATTGCCAAGTTGATTGATAACATTGAGCCGTGGCTACATGAGGCAGCACCGAACCAGCCGCTGAATGTGTTTATCGGCAGTGAAAACCCGATTGGTAAAAGTTCTGGTGCGACGTTGATTATCAGCAAATTCCGCTCGCAGTTTAGCGATGATAGCTATATCGGTGTGATCGGCCCGACGCGGCAAAATTATCGCCGAACGATGGAACTAGTGCGGCGAACCGGTGCTATGCTGGAGGGAATGTTGTAATGGCTGAATGGATTGGCGGACTGCTGAGCGGTTTGCCGACGTGGTTAACTGTCGTTATTTTGGTCGTTATGTTTATAGTTATAGCGGTCGGCGAATTAATAATTTCGCCTTCCGTGTACCATAAAGAGCCGTTTTGGCCGTTCAGAAGGAGGAAAAAATGACAAAGAATAAAGCCAAGAAAACTGAAGATTTAGAGCAGCAATTGGGCGAGTTGACGCTGGACTTGCAGCGGACGCGGGCGGATTTCGAGAACTATCGCAAGCGTGTGGAGACAGAGAAGCAATCGGCACACCAAATGGGCCAGGCGAAGTCGGTGATGAAACTGCTGCCAGTGATCGATACGATTGAGCGAGCGATCGCCAATGTGCCGGAGGAACTAGCGGATAACGCCTGGGCAAAAGGCGTGGCTGGCCTGAATAAACAGCTTGACAAGCAGCTCAAAGAAATCGGCCTCGAGAAAATTAACGCCAAACCCGGTACGCCGTTTAACCCTGAACTGCACCAAGCCGTTCAATTTGACGAATCAGCAGAGGGCGACAAAGAAGTGATCGCCGAGGAACTGCGTGCCGGCTACACGCTGGACGGCGTAGTGATTCGCGACGCGATGGTCAAAGTTACGCGCCAATAAATCCAGCATTCCCGTACTTATTTCGCTTGCATTGTATCGTCATTAGCTATATAATCATAAGCGTCATCAGGCGTTAAAACAAAAAGAGTTGAGGGATTCAATGAAAAAGAAAATAGTAGGATTATTCATCGCCGCTGTTGTTGCGGTGAATTTTATCGCGCCGCCGGCTGCGCATGCCGGTTCAAAAACCATTCGGCTTCGCAGCGTGGTCAAAAGTTCGCTATCGAAAACCGAACAGAATTCCATCGCCTCAGGAAAAATAACGTTGACTACTAACGACGCCAATTCGGAATTTTTGCTGGCGTACCAAGGCGGCGGACGCTTGGCTGAGACGGGCAGCGATGCGAGGATTTTGGTAGCGTATTTTGCTGTTGGCGGCTTGCTGGCGGCGCTGGGCGGCTATTTCTTGCTGCGCAGCAAAAAGGGCCGAGCTCTGCTGTTACTAGCGGTTAGCGTTGGCGGGTTGGCGCTTAACAATCAAGCGGCTTCGGCTATCATTGATAGTATCGGCGCAACCGACACGGTGACCGTGCAAGACGGCGAAAGTGTTGAGTATTCGCCACCAAAGATCGACGGCTATGAGTATCTGGGTTATGCCAAGAGACCGGTTTCTGCGGCTTCGACAAATAATAACACAACTCCAAATCCGACACCTACACCTACACCGACTCCGTCACCAACCGTCCCGGCAGCAGCTGGCAAATATAATCGCTTGGCTTTTGAAGATGATTTTGACTCAATCAGTACCATCGACACCGGCAATACTGGCGCGCCAGGCTTCAAGTGGTACCCGGCGGGCGTACACAAATGGGGCAAGCCCGATACCCAGACCAACGAGTATTCCGTGAATAATTCGGTGCTGCGGATTGCTCCGACGCACAGTACTTACAATCGTAATTTCATGACGCGCGACCCGAATACGTATGCAGGACAGTCGTTTGAACATGGCTATTACGAAGTGCGGATGCGCGTTGACGCTAATGGCGTGCGCAATGTGCCGCCGGAAAATTCTTCATGGCCGGCATTTTGGGCGCAGTCGCATTCCAGGCATCGCAATAACGCCATACCGTCTGCTGAACTTGATATGGTTGAAATCATGCGGCCGGGCGAGATGTTAGGGTCGGCATGGGCGTATTATGATTCAATGGATCAAACTAAAATTATACGCAACCGAGGACATTATACTTCGCAGGCAGGGCTAGATGTGTCGCAATGGCATACATACGGATGTTTATGGACTACCGAAAAAATTGAGTGGTATATTGATGGTAAATTAACTATACGCTACTATTGGGGTGCTACCCGCGATCAGCTAGCGCCGAACGATCCTCGGCAAGACCCGGTGACGCAAGCCGGTGGTCCATCGCCAATTAGTAACCCGCTCGCGATATTTGATTCAGAGACAGCGATGGATGTCATATTGGGCACGGGCAAAACCTGGCCGATGGAAGTTGACTGGGTTCGAATTTGGCAGCTGCCGCAGTAAGATTTGCCTTGCTTGACGCGGAATTCACGGCGACAGTCGCTTTTGTTGCACTTTTGGCTAATTGTCTATAAAATAAGGGCTATCAGCAAGTAGGAGGTTGTAATGAAAAATTGGAAAATTCCAGTAATTATCGGAGGAGTGTTATTACTGCTAGTGATGATGATTGCCGGGTCTTATAATGGTATGGTGTCGAGCCGCGAGTCGGTCAATACAGCGTGGAGCAAGGTCGAGTCGCAATACCAGAGGCGCAGCGATTTGATTCCAAATCTGGTCAATACCGTCAAGGGTGCAGCCAACTTCGAGCAAGAGACATTAACAAAGGTAGTCGAGGCGCGCGCTAAAGCTACGCAAATCAAAGTCGATGCCAATAATCCAGATGACATAGCCAAATTCCAGCAGGCTCAAAGCGAGGTTAGCTCGTCGCTTAGTCGGTTGTTGGCGGTTGCCGAAAACTATCCGCAGCTCAAAGCAACGGAAAACTTCAAAGACTTGCAATCGCAGTTAGAAGGTACAGAAAATCGTATAACTGTGGCGCGCAATGACTTTAATGACGCTGCTAAATCATATAACACGAAGGTTAAATCTTTCCCGACAAATTTGTTAGCGGGTATGTTCGGGTTCAAGGAGCGACCGTATTTTGAGTCGGACGCTGGCGCTAATAAAGCTCCGTCGGTTGATTTCAACGCAGCAAATTCAACCAAACAAGAAAACTAGATATGCGTTGGCGAAGCTATGTAATCAGTTTAGCTGGATTGTTGTCATTGGCAGTGTTATTTGGCTGCCTGTTTAGTAATACGGCTTTCGCTAAACTAGAAGTGCCAGCTGCGCCGCCGCTTGAACGTCCTATAATTGACCAGACGGAAAGTCTGGCAAATGAAGATATTGACCGCATTGCGCAGCTGATTAATGCTGAGCGCCAGAAAAAATCATTCCAAATCGGCGTGTTGATGATTTCGACGCTTGGCAGTGATGATAGTCTAGAGGAATATAGCCTCAAAGTAGCCCGCCAATGGGGTGTCGGCGACAAGAAAAAGAGTAATGGCGTATTGCTGCTCATTGCCAAGAATGACCGTAAAATGCGAATCGAGGTCGGCAATGGTATGGAAGGTTCGTTAACCGATGCGCGAGCTAGCCAAATTATCCGTAACACAATCGCACCAAAGTTTCGCAGCGGCGATTATGCTGGCGGCGTTGAGGCGGGCGTCAAGCGAATTATTGATGCAGCAGAAGGCAGGAATCTATCTGACAATGATATAGATGGAGAGTCAATTGTTTCAATGTTATTTATCGTTATTTTTATTACTATCATAGTAATAGCTATCCTGAAAGGTAATGGGAGTAATGGTAGTCGTCGGCGGTATTGGTGGCTTGCTGGAGATTCAGATAGCGGCTCGTCAGGCAGCAGCTCTTCTGGCGGTAGTTTTGGCGGCGGCGGGTTTTCTGGCGGCGGCGCCAGCGGCGGTTGGTAAAACTCGAATTTGCGTATATAATTCTAATCATGCTTAAAATTTTCAAGATAATTTTAGCTATGTTCGTTGTAGTATCGGCTGGAGGCTCATTTGCTAGCGCAGCCAGCTACGCAAACCAAGCGGACATTGATATAATCGCTGCCTCCAATAAGGCTTATGTAGATTTTATAAAAGCAATAAACGACGAGAAATCTGTGGCTGATGGTAAGGTTATTGCTCAGACCGCCACTGCATCGTCGGCATTCAATAATGTTGCTAGCCATAATTTCTCCTCTAAACTAGGTGTCAAATACATCAAAAAGTCAGCGGAAGTTAAAAAGTATGCTGGAGAAATTAAGGTGTTACTTGACAAGATTGCTATCGTTTTGCGCGAAAGAGACTATAATGCTGTAAACCAATATTTGGAACAAACCCGTAACTCTGTTAAAAAATATTCTGTAGCTATAGAAGAGGTGAATAAGGCTGCTAGTGAATCTAATTCTTATGCGGAATATTTTTTCTTACTGGTGACAATTGCTGCAGCAGCTATGGCGGTTGGATCGTTCATTTGGTTTGCTATTGGTAGGAGCAAGCAGCCGAGCCCTGATCTTCTGGCAGCGCGTAAAGCAGTTGCTTTTTCGTCATTGATTCCATTGGTTGGCGCTGTTATCACGTATGCAACGTTTATACTGGCCAGCAACACCGGCGGTACTTACACGGTTGCTTACGGATTGATTTTGATTAGTTTAGCAGCTTATGTAAGTTCGATCTTACGATATATTATACTAGCCAGAAATACGGCGACAACATTGTCAGATCGGTCGAATCCTGTAAAATAAACGGTGATGTAAAAACAAATTAGCACTCTTGACACGGGAGTGCTAATTATTTATACTGAAATAGTTGGCACTCGACATAAAAGAGTGCTAAAATGAATATAAGCAAAACCAGATGTGATCAAAACAAGAAAGGGGAATCATATGGGTAAAATCATCGGAATCGACCTCGGTACAACCAACAGCGCCTTTGCATACATGCTGGCAGGTAAGCCAGAAGTTATCGCTAACGCCGAAGGTAACCGTACCACGCCATCAGTGGTGGCGATTAATAAAAAGGGTGAGCGCTTGGTCGGGCAAGTGGCGCAGCGTCAGCGTGTGACCAATCCAAAGAACACCATTTACGGCGTGAAGCGTTTGATTGGCCGTAAGTTTACTGACAAGGAAGTCCAAAAAGACCTGGATATCATGCCGTACCAGATTGTCAAAAAAGGCACCGGCGTGGCGGTAAAGATGGGCGACAAGGAATACACGCCAGAAGAAGTCTCAGCCATGATCCTCAGCAAGATCAAAGCTGATGCTGAGGCATTCCTAGGCGAGAAAGTCACCGAAGCAGTCATCACTGTGCCAGCTTACTTTGACGATTCACAGCGCCAGGCGACCAAGGACGCTGGTAAAATTGCCGGCCTGGAAGTTAAGCGCATCATTAATGAGCCGACGGCTGCTGCCTTGGCGTACGGCCTGGAAAAAGGTAAAAATGACGAAACCATCGTGGTGTTTGACCTTGGTGGCGGCACCTTTGATGTTTCCATCCTGGAACTTGGTGATGGCGTGTTTGAGGTGAAAGCCACCAATGGTGATACCCACCTGGGCGGCGAGGACTTTGACAACATCATAGTTAACTATTTCCTGGATGACTTTAAGTCTAAAGAAGGCATTGACCTGCGTAAAGACAACGCTGCCATGCAGCGACTAAAGGACGAAGCTGAAAAGGCTAAGAAGGAGCTGTCGACAGTTACTGAATACGAAGTCAATATTCCGTTTATCACCGCTGATGCCGACGGTCCAAAGCACTTTGAGTTGAGCCTGACGCGGGCTAAGCTTGAGGACTTGGTAAAAGATCTGTTGGCGCGCCTCGACGGCCCAGTTGAAAAAGCACTCAAAGACGCCAAACTCAGCAAATCAGACATCCAAAACGTGGTGATGGTTGGCGGTATGACTCGTATGCCAGCGGTGGTTGAGCGGGTGAAAAAGCTGTTTGGTAAAGACCCAATGCAAGGCGTTAACCCAGACGAAGTGGTAGCCGTTGGTGCAGCCATTCAGGGCGGCGTGCTGGCCGGCGATGTCAAAGACGTGCTGCTGCTGGACGTAACGCCATTGTCTCTTGGTATTGAGACAATGGGCGGTGTGTCGACCAAGTTGATCGAGCGTAACACCACCGTACCGACCAGCAAGAGCGAAGTGTTCTCGACGGCCGCTGACAATCAGCCGCAGGTGGAGATTCACGTCTTGCAGGGTGAGCGCGAATTTGCCAATGACAACAAGAGTT
>CAUTSQ010000029.1:0-11023 GCA_963541395.1 uncultured Candidatus Saccharibacteria bacterium
AATACGTCGCCTGGTTGGGATAACCCTTCTGATTCAGAAGGGTTATTTTTGTCGCTAATTTATTTGGCAAGTTTAGCCATAACCTCTTCAAGCACAGTCCGCGCCTTAAAATACAGCTCATATTTTGCCTCATCTGGCGCGTTAGACAGGTCGATCAACAAGTCCATCCCGCACAGTTCGCCGATTTTTGGCGTAGAGCTTTTGTCCTCGGAGCTGCTTAATTTAGCAATCGCAGCGTTGTCTAGTTTGCTCGCTAAATCTAAAGTTGTAGTGATTCGGGCGACCTCTTCTGGAGTGGGGAGGCTTGTTATGGTTTTCTTCACTTCAATGTCCTTTCTTAATGATTTACTAGATTCTGGGTCATATCTCACATCCACAAAAGACATGTCCCTAATGAGGCGCGTCATTTCGTAGTTTCGCATGCTATCGTCTCGGATAAGGCTTATAGCGTGCCTGCGCGCTTCTTCAAGCTCACAAATGTCTCTCGCATGCTTAGTGCAGAAATGCTTATAGCCAGAGTGTTTGCTGTATGCTATCCACTTATGGCATTTGTCACACCGGATAGATGGTTTCGATTCACTCTTCGTCATTTCTCTTATTTAACTCCTTAACAATGTTGCGAATGAATCGCCCTACGTGTATTCTGGCACATGTTTCGGCGTTGTTTTTGCTCATCTTAGTTTTCTTCTGTAGCACCTTTTGCATATCGAAGAATATGGGAGCAATAACGTCGGCAAAGTATTGTCCTATGGCTGCTTCTACCGCATGCTGGTTGATTGCCATTTGACAGTAATTCTTATCATCGAAGTTGCTCAGTAACAGGTCTACATACTCGGCAGATTCCATACTTGATCGTTTTGCTATTGAGATACCTTCTTCTGACAGTTTATTTATTTCGTCTAGCCATTTTTGGTCTTGGTCGGATATTTTAGTACTCATTCTCGATTCCTTTCACAAAAAACAGCCACCGCGTCATTCCAGACTTATCGCCGAAGGCTGGTTTTTGAGGTAATATTTTTAGTAATTCAGTGGTTTTAATATCGCGCTCGCTCCACTTCATAGCGACAACGCAGCCAGGCTTTACGACACGTAGGCATTCGCTCAAGCCTTTGCTCAGGGTATCTTGCCAAGTGTCTTTGTCCAACTTGCCGTATTTCTTGGCAAGCCAACTATTCTTGCCGCAGTTGATGAGGTGGGGCGGATCGAAGACGACAAAATTAAAGCACTCATCAGGAAACTTCATGTCTGTAAAGTCCATGACTAGGTCTGGGTTGATTTCTAGTGTCCTAATCTTGTCTCTGTCTTTCATCTCGACAGTTTCACGGCGGCGATCTATGTACAGTATATTTGGGTGGTCTTTTTCAAAGTAAAACATACGGCCGCCACAGCAAGCGTCAAGTATGGATGTTGGGGTAGTTTTCATATTTCCCTCCCGTCTTTATAGCACTTGTCATTTCCGATCTGTCCACCTATAGACCTACAGCGAGCAGACAGCTCAGATTGCTTGTCAAAATCGTAGCTGCTTATACTGGAGCTTAAACCGAGTAGTAGGGCAAAAACTAGCAGACTCAGGAAAGAAACAACAGCATTTTTAGTAGTCAGCTTTCGTTGACTGTTGGTTGATTTATTACTGCTTTTCATTGTTACCACCTTCCCACCTTTAATTTACATACCGTTTGAGTATTCTTTGATCTTGTTATTAAAATTGTATATTTTCATTGACATCTCCTTTCTTATGTCCACAAAATTAGTGATTTAGTTGACATTTACCGTTTCATTATTAGCTCTAAAAATGACTATTGCGCTCGGAAACGGTGCTGGGTTTGGTTGATCATCAAATTTCAGTCTACCTTTTATGTAGCGGATTTCAGTCGCTTTCATGCAGTAGTCGTGCCACCAGCGTGTGTCGGTTCGGCTTGGTATCAGAAATACAACTGTTTTACCTTTCTGCCACTCTCGGTAGCCTTTCTCAATCCATTTTGGTAGCTCTCTGCCGTATGGTGGATTGACGTAATTAGATCCCCCCCAATCGCTGGTCAGTCCATCAATTTTGCCGTCCCAATTAGCGGGGCAAGGGTCATGGTCAAACTGAAACTCTGAATCAAGTACCTGATAGACTGCTTTTGGTGTTCGCCAGTCCATTCTTAGTGAGCTAAAATGTGGTTTGGTCATAATCTTCCTTATTTAAACGATTTCGTGTAGTTTAATTTTGCTCTTCGAACGTTCAGCTTGACGCAGCGTCGTGAGCTAACTTCAATCTCGCCGCTAGTGAGCATATCTAATAGCTCTAGGCACTGCGCATCAGTCTCTGCACCAGTGCCCCAAATCAGGTTACTAGGACCGCGTATACCAAGCTCCCAGTCGATGATTGTGTACAGTACGGTTTTACTGATATTGAATGGTTTGGTTAAAATTGCAAACGCTGCATTAGACGCCCTAACTGTATAGCCTTGTCTTTCTGAATCAAACCATATTTTAGTACCGACTGGCACAACTCTATGGCTATAGACATTGCCTAACTCTCTAACCATCTCCATCTAGCCTCGCATTCTCTTTAGGCAGTAAATGAGATAGCCGTCTTATCGTCTCGCTCATGATTTTATTTCTGAGTTTGCGGCAGCCAGATTCATGAGCCCCAGTTGCTAGGTGTCCGCATTCGCAGAAAAGGTCATGAGCATCTGACAACTCTCGCTCTACTTGGGCATGAGTTTTTACCCATTCATACAAATGGTTTTTTTGTAAGTAATCTATCTTTTCTAGTTTTTTCATATTTCTTTTCCACCCTTAAAGCATTTTCCGCCGCCATAATTACCCTGAAGCGATTCACAGCGAGACTTTTGTGCATCAAGGTGAGAATCTTGCGCGTCAAGTCCACCTCGAACGCTTATTGCTGCTGTTATTGACCAAGCAGTAGCAGACAAAAAAATACAAATAATAACTATCCCAATGACAAAATTCCAGAACTTTTCTAGGGTTGAGCAATATGAGTAAGAATTCATGCTATTTTTCCTCCTTTGCGGCATAAAACACAAACACATTAATGAAAAATAGTATCAGATAAAATATTGATCCAGTGTATTGCTTGTCAATAGCGGTAAATATCATTGAAGCTGCGGTAGATATTGCACCGACAATACCAATTGTCATGTATATTTTACGTTTCATTATTGAATCTCCTAGGAAAAGATTAATATCAAATTATTGTTTAATTTATAGGGCACAACCCTAGTCTCTCTATCGTTCCAGATGATGGCCTCTCTGGATTCTAGCCAGCCAATCAAATCAGCTATTCTATTGCTCTCGTAATTTCTATTTATAAGCGCGCCCGATAGAACTCGTCGGTCTCTCGCATCCCGCCATTCCTTCACTCGAGCGTTTTCGTAGAAAGATCTAAGCTTTTCCTCTCTAAACTTATGAGTATCGAGAATAGCCTCGATTAACGTATCTAGTTTTTCGACAACAGTTTTAACTGGAGCGTCGGGGCGTTCAATATAAATTGGACGTTTTTCTAAGCCGTAATACAGGCCGCAAGCCGATTCAATATCTTTATCGTACAGCTTATAGCCCTCATTTTCTCCCTCTATATATACAAGTACTTCACCCTTCATATAGTGTCCCTTCTGTTAGCTAATTTTTACTTCATCTTTAATAACCGGCGCACCCAGCTGGACTCTGAGCCTTGGGTTATTTCTAATATCCATGTCGCACATCGGGTAGGTCTCTCGACGAGTGATTTTAATGGTTTTATGAAACTCTACTCGTTTTACAAAATATTTTATGGGGAATATATCGCAAAACCACATAGGCATATAGTTGTATTTGAAATGTTGCCACGGGCCTTTCGGGAACTGGAATGTTTGAACATCTGATACTTCGTACGAATCCTCGCATAACTTGGTAGACAACACTTCAGAAGAGAGGGCAATTACCAAATCGTCAACGATATCACGGCGTTCTCGCAACTCCATGTTTCGCAACATATACTTGCCAAGACGACGCTCCAGAACTACTCGAGAACTCTCCAGCAGTATACTGTGAATAGTAAACAATTCTTGTGAATTTGAATCCTTCACTTAGTCATCCTCCACACCAAGGTAGATTAGCCATTCTTTCTTATGATTTTTGATGGATTTTTTAATGCTGTCATATGTGTCGAAGTAAATAGCCGAAGGATATTGCAGAAAGGCAGTCGCTTCAACCAACAACTCTTTATCATTATGGTTGTAATAAACTGTCCACTTATTCTGATCGTTATTGCTCCAATCAGGCTCAAAGTTTGAATCGCGCATAAGCGTGGTGATAGCGATTTGACGTTTGAGAGCCTTTTTGGCATCAGTTTCGGCGTAGTAGATAGCGCCCGCCATATAACGACGATTGTCTACGCGGGAATCTATCCAGACGTCTGAAAACACATACCCGTCATCAATATAAAAATATCTTTGGCCTATTTTCGGCTTCCAGTGAATACTGTCTGTTGGATTTGGGATTTCCTCAAACCACTCTGTGAGAATGTTTGGGAACTTCTCGAGCGTTGATTGAGCATAAGCCATAACGTTATAACCGTCTGGATCGCCACCGTTATGGACCAAAGCACCATATTCAGATATATAGAATAAATCTCCAGCTTTGAATGTCGGTAAATCTTTAAGCAGTTTGTATCGTTTCATAACACCTCCTATTAAAATATTCCGTTATCTTTCTTATTCTGCTTGCGGGACTTGATGATTTTGTCTTTGTACTGTCTGACCTCGCGTTCGCGTTGCCATTCTTTGTCTTCTCGCGCCACCGCAATCTCTGTGACGACGATGAAAGCGACGAGTATGATGAGTGCCATAATCCAGAACATTATTTATCCTCCTTTGGCTCAAGTTCTTTCTTATTTTTGGCGATATAAGCAGTGCCGTTGGTGCCGCGAACAAAGTTGTCCTCGACAATATCTAGCAGTTTCTTAGCATCGTTAGCGTCCATGATGATGAGTTTGTCGTTGGTGGCATCGGTCATCAGATCTACGTTGTAATCGCGAATTATCTCCTCAACAACATCGCGAGTCATATTGATGGGGTCAAGCTTAGCGAGCCGTTTGACTAGTGTACGGCTATCTTTACAGATAAACTCAATTCCTTGACCAACCGTCGGCGTGGCGATAGACAGCCTCTCGTCAAGTATCTTGCCATTCTTGCGAGCTTCAGCGACTGACACTGGGTCATATTGAAACATCGATTCAAACTTGGACTTATTGAACACAAACATCGTATCTTCAAACACTAAAACTTGATTCGACGGATCTATCTTTAATGCACATTCTGACGACAGCTCTTCCATGCGTCCGGCTGAAATAGCGTAGGAGACAGCGCCGCCGACTAATACGCTAGCTGGGCGAATGTGATTAAAAATGTAAGAGCTTTCGTTCGTCTCCTTGTCGGTGAATCGTGCACAAATCGACAGTAGCTTCTTTGCCTCGATTTGATTTAAGTCGAGTAGGTCGATGTCATTTGTATACTCCAGATATTCCATGATCGTTTCAGCAACCGGTACGTCATTTACCTTGATGGCAGGTAGGGTATTCTGACAACCCTCAGATGCCGCATAATCGACAACCCTTACGCCGGTGATACTGTCAACTTGTACTCCACTAATGATGTCGTACAAAAACAGCGCGAACAGCTGATGATTGATTGCCTCGTCATGGTCAATGCGAAATACCTCAGACGATTTGGTGATTGCAAATAGCTCAATGCCTAATTTATCCTTACGTCCGTCCGTTTTGTTTGCCCAGAGAAATACGTCTGGCAATTCTGTTTCTTTAGTCATTTTTACCTCCCTTTATTTCGTTAGTTATCGCTCGTTGTTTGCGTTTTCGGCGCTGTTTCTTTCGTAAAGCCTTCTTCGTCATAGTTTTCCGTCCGTTTTCAGTCGATGATGATTACGACACAAGTACTGCAAGTTGTTGACGTCATAGCGTAAATGTGGGTGAGAGCCGCGCCCCTTAATGTGATCAACATCTAGGTTTTTAGTCTCGGTACATCCGGCGACCGCACACACATGCCCAAATTTCATGTCGAGGTATGGCTTCGCAACCTTATCTCGGAACGCTGCCCACGCTTTTGCGTGTTTGCCACACTGCGATATTTTCTGTCGTTTTTTGAATGGACAGAACGTCTGATAGTGTCTTGTGCTGCCGCAGTTCTTACATAGCACCTTGGCTTTATCTGTCGTCATCTGCTTTATCCTCGATTATCGTTGTAATGTCTGATGTTGTAGTAATCTGTTTGACCCTACCATTGGTGAATTTAACGGCAAAAACGACATCGCCAGACTTGTCGGTTGGCAGGGTCTTGATGTAGTCCACCAGATATATAACTGCTTCTGCCGTGGTTTTGAATCGGATGATCTCCGATGTTTGCCCGCGTATACCCACGGTCTCGCCTTTGTGTCTCATGAGATAGAACGGACCAACTTCACCAAACGGCGTATCGCGTGCGGCTCGCTCTAGGTTAATGATGTATTGTGGTAAATCTAAGCTTTCCAAAATATACCCTCCTTTAATTTTTTATTGGTAAACTACCCATAATACCCTCCATCGCTAAACAGTCCCGGATCAGACTGAGGCATAGAGTCCTCAACTGCCGCCTTACGCTCATTGACAAGCCCGTAGCGCAGTGCATCGTAGAGATGATCTTCACCGGTTGTATCAACATCCTCGGGTCGTTTAGTGTCAACCACGAGGCTCGGTAGGGTACGGATAAAATGAACACAGTTACTGAATACCTGCAGATATGGCAATCCGTCTGGCGCCAGAGACAACGCTTCATGAACAGCAGTAACTCCTTGAAGCCGGTCGTTATTAGCGGGCGTGAAGTTGATACCTTCTTCGTCAAATCGATCAGCGATAGTTTTTCCGTCATCGGCATTAGCGATATGCTTCCACAGCGACGGGTCGGCTAGCCTAACAGGCAGTTGCTCGTTCGATTGTTCAAGCTGCTTCATCTCGCGTGCCTGGATCCTTGGACCTTTGCCGTTAACATAATATTCGCGGTAAAGATATATCCGTTGACTAATTGGGTCACGTGCTAGCCAAACAGCACCCGCATATGTACCTCGTCCATAGTCATATGCCATCCATCTCGGCCAGTGGTCTGGTATGTTAAACGGTTCAACGACGTGCAGATGTCGCCGCCACTCGCTAAACGCCTGACCAGCAAACAGATCCCAGTTGCCATACAGATATGCTTCGCGCTTCTTTGGATCTGCCATTGTCAGTAGGCTACGCATGTATGACTGTCTGAATGACGCGCTCGGGTGGTCTTCTAGAGTGGCAGGGATAAACATACGCGTTGTCTCGATGTAGTCAATTGAGCCGTCTCGCTTGACGTACGGACGCTTGTCATAAATTATCTGCTCAGGTGGTGCGGCATCGATGAATCGAGTCTTGACCCAGCCATGCCCGACGCCACCTGGGTTGCCAGCTGCGAAGACGGTAAGTGGTTTGTCTGGATCGTCAGAACGAACGCGCCCAACGAGGTTGTCGTACCAGCTCTCGTAGAACTGAGTTAACTCGTCGATACCCAGCATGTGTATCTCTGAACCCTGATAATGATTAAAATCATCTTCGTGGTTGTAGTAGCACAAGTAAATCCACGATTCGGTGGAGGTGAAGTAGTAGCCCTTTTCTTGCGACCTAAATATCATATTGCCGTCCTTGATATATGCACGGCACTGTTTATCTATTTCTCTCATGAGGGTCTTTTTTGTGTCCTCGTACGTTCGCCGAAATAGATACGCTGCGTAGTGATCATATTCAAGGCAGCGTGTTACTGCCTCAGCAACTAGTGCGGCAGTCTTTCCGCCGCCGGCAGCACCACCGTAGAATCGCTCAAAAGCTGTCGATGTATGAAACAATGTCTGACGAGGTGAAGCAGTGTAATCCGGTACTTTGACTATCTCTGTCATGATTCTGGCATCCTCGGAACAGTGTTAATGAACTTAACCTCACGGTTAGTGTTCTCGGTCTCATATTTGTCTTTGAATCCCCAGTTATTCTTCAAGCTGAATATTACGCCAGCAGTATTAGTGCCAAACAGAGACTCCTCCGCATAGGCTTTAATCTGTTCTTTCGCTTCTTTTATCGTGTTGGAAAATTCTGGATATTTCTCTGAATATGTGGTCTCATAGTCTAATAACACATCGCGTGATGTGCCTAGTGCAACAGCTAAACCAGTAACGGTGAGTGGTTTCTGTTTAGTTTTAACTTTGCGGACCACCTTGTCCTGGACGACCTTTCCGTCTTCAATGACAATCTTTCCAGATTTAGGGTCGCGGCGGTCAATATACTCAGTTTGTTCTTCCCAGTGGGGCGCTGCATTCTTAAAGTACTCAAGTATCATGGCGCGCAGTTCGTCGACATCCTGAAACTTCATCGGACGACCGGGCGAGTACTCGTATACAGGCTTTGGCGGCTCAGGTGCAGGCTCGGCTTTGCGGACCACCACATCTACAATACGCTGAGCATGCGCCTCAATCGCCACTCTGTTGTTTTTCTGAGTCATCGCCATCATTTTCCTTTCCATGTTTAACTCTTACCGCCACAATCCTCGACTCTGGATCGGCGCTTTCTTCTACGCGGCGCATATGAGAAGGCGAGGAGTAACTTCGAATAGTTTGCGGACGTAATCCAAGCCGTCGAGATAGCTCGTCAGCTGTGCCTATTCCCACTATTTCTTCTCCCTTGTACAGGACATACTCGACCGCCATAAACCTAGCCCTCGCTCCGTAGTCTCTTTAGCTCTTTACGAAGTTCAACAATGGCGCGTTCAGCACGTTTTAGTGCACTCTCAATCCGTTTGATCATTTCGTCTCTTGTCATAGCAGCGATACCTGTTCATCTTTCTTGATAGCATCTGGACTATACTCCATCAGCCACGCATAAGCTTTCTCGCGAGCATCTTTCTTTAGGTCGCCAGCATATAGCTGTTTAGACAGAATATCGACCTTCGCTTTGAGGTAAGCATCATTACGGTTGTTAGTAATTAACGTGTCAATTTCCGCGACCGTATTACATCTATGGCAAATAAGCTTATCTGCTCGGAGACACTCCCATTTGTGTACATGCTTGCTATCGTTCATATTTTTACCTGTCTCTGGCTGCTGCTTGGCAAGGGTGGGCATCGCCAAGCCATTTAACTGTTTTGGCACCAGTTTAGTGATTAGCTAACTTCGTTCTCCTCTCGGATGAATCCGCCTTGCCACTCCCGGCGAATGATTCTTGAATGGATATGGTAAAAGCTTTTCGCTAGCAGTCTTTTGTATTCGCGTGCATCAGATCGGGACCGAAAAGTTAATGACAAGTCTCTTGCTTCAAAATCTGGCTTGACGTGCCACTCGGTATAGTCTTCGTCCTCGCTACGAATTTCAAGCTCAGGCTCATCATCTTTCTTTCTGGATAAAAGCTGTAAGATTCCCATTCTCGGATTCCTCCTTAAGTTTCGATAGTTATTCCGCCGTGCTCCGCCCATATCTTGGATGCACACACCTTCCAGACGTACGAATCATCCTCGCAGAGATGATCCAGAAACGCCTTAACCAAATTGTCTATATCCGGTTTCTGCTGGTGCGGGTGTCCATTCATGGCTTTACGCTTCTTGTTTGACCAACTTTTTGGCATGGGCAAAGCAAATTCAATCGTAAACGTTTCGGGCGGCTCATATCCTGGCAGCTTCAGCCTTAATTCGTCGCCGTACGCTCGATAGCTCATTACTGACGGACGCTCATTCCACTTATCGCTTCTCGTCATGCGTGGTTTGCTAACTGGTGTGATACTGATATGCTTTTTCATCTCTTCTTTTCACTTTGCGAGCGAAGCAGAGAATAAACAAAGACAGTCACATCAGTAATGAGAATTGCTCCGAGGATTTGTGCAATCGGTAAAGTTCCGATTGCGGTTTCCATGTACTGGACTCCAAAGAGTTTTATTCCCGCTACTATCTCTGCGGCACGGACCATGATAGTCCAGGCATTGTCTAAAAAGACAGTTACGTTGTTGATCGCTGTTTTAAGTTTGCCCATAGAGTTGATCTCCTTTCCAGCTGTTTTTGTTGTTTGTTTTACCACCAATGTCCCGGGTAGGGGCGCGGGTCGTTACGTTTCCAGAACGCGGCGGCTGCCTGCCAACTACCATATCGGCTGATGGCGTAATTGTGGCACCAGCGTAGCTGCGTAACGGGATTTGTCATGTAGTCATCTCCCTCAGATGCCATCTTGGTTGCTGGCAGGCTTTGACACAATCCGTATGCGCCAGAGCCGCCTTTGTTCCAAACGTCGTGCCGCCAAGAACTTTCGTGCTCGATGATGTAGTCTGCTGATACCCAATCGCTTTCGGGAATACCAGCGGCACGCATCAAGTCGTACTTAGTACTTGGCGGTTTTGCTTCGGACACCGCCAAAACTGTCTGAGGCTTTGGTGATATCGTCTGCTGAGGTTTTTCAGCAGGCTTGATAGTCTGCTGTTTCTGAATCTCGTTATTGTGTGACAACGGTGCCGCCATCTCTTCCTGGGGCTGTTTAGCCGCTGGCATGAGTAGTGCTACCATCGCTATCACGAGGACCATGCGTATGATACGAACGGTTTGTACCTCCATTTCTTGTTATTATCAGCCTTCCGGTATTAAGCTCTCTGTCGCCGCTTGTGATTATTATTTCGGCCGTTCGCTTAAATATAGGAAGGTGATTGTTGTTTGCAAAAGTCAAATTGTTAACGTTCTCAACATTTCCATCAGGAGTTTTGCTAACCCTGCGGAACAGCTAAACCCGTTAGTTGTCCCGGTTGGAGTAACAAAAGAGAGGCATGCCTTGCGGTGCATGCCTCTCTTTTACGAAAAAATAACCCGCAAGGCGAGCTCCAGAACAAATAAAAAAAAGGTACCTTCTGATACCTTTGAATAATCTACTTCATAACTTCGGTTGGTGCGGGTAAGGAGACTCTAACTCCTGGCCTCTTCCATGGCAAGGAAGCGCTCTAACAACTGAG
>CAUTSQ010000030.1:0-10821 GCA_963541395.1 uncultured Candidatus Saccharibacteria bacterium
CAAAACCAATCGATAAAACAATCAAAAAAGACATATTCAAGCAAATAGGGGGATTATTCTTTCACAAGATTGGCGCTTTTGTGGTCATGGGGACCGACAATATCATTATTTCTGTTGCACTCGGGTTGCAAACACTCGGTCTGTATAGCAATTACCAGCTTATACAGGTTGCAATACAATCTCTGTTTATCCAGATATCTAATGCGGTGCGCGCCAGTATCGGCAATCTGCTAGTAGATATTGGCGGCAAAAAGAGTTTCACGACATTCTTGCGATTGCAATTTGCAAACCAAATTCTGTCAATTATATCGGTAAGCGTATTCTTTGTTGCATCGCGCAGTCTGGTACGTATGTGGCTCGGTGAAAGATTCGTTCTTGATACATGGGTGGTAGTGGCATTATCTCTCAGCTTGTACATAACGCTAGTTAGGTCGGTATTTGGTAACTTTAAGGAAGCGGCAGGTATTTTTTACGAAGATCGCTTGGCGCCTGTCGTAGAGTCGTTAGTTAACATCGTTGCTTCATTGGCACTGGTTTATATAATTGGGCTACCAGGAGTGTTTTTAGGTACGGCTATAAGTTCAATGATACTACACTGCTATAGCTACCCAAAATTCGTATTCAAAGGATTGTTTCATAAGAGCTACAAAGAATACGCTATACATATACTAATTAATACTGCGTTAGCCTTTTGCGCTATCGGTTCATCGTTTATAATAAGCCGGATGATTACTATGAATAACCCGCTATTGCAATTAATTTATGATGGCGTTGTTGCTATAATAGTGCCGCTTTTTATAGTATGGTTAGTATATCGCAATACTGATGAATATCTCTATTTCAAAAAATTATTTACTAAAATATTTAGGAAGTTGGTAAAGCGTCATGCGTAAAATCCACCTGCTTCTTCCGCTACTTTGGATGGCGGTTATTTTCATGCTTTCGCAGCAGCCAGCTTCGATTTCTAGCGGGCAGAGCGGGGTGTTTGTCGAGCAGCTGCGCCACATTGCGCCGAGTGTCGACCAGCAATTATTGACTTTTTTGGTTCGCAAAGGAGCGCATATTTTTGCTTATTTCGTGCTGGGTATTTTGGCATTTAACGCCTTATGGCGGGTGGATTTAAGTAAGTTCAAATTTAACCGCCCAGCTACGCTGTCAATCATTGTTTGCGCACTTTACGCTGCCAGCGATGAGTTCCACCAGCTATTTATCATCGGTAGAAGCGGCGAGCTTCGCGATATTATGATAGATAGCTGCGCCGCAATGGTTGGAGTATTTATAATAAGTATTTTTGTAAGAATATTGCAAAAAAGTAAAAAATAGAGTATAATATATAAGCTATGGTGTCTGAAGTTACTAAAGCTACTAAACTAAGCGTCGGCTTGCGAAGAATAGTCGCTGGTATTTTGTTGTTATCGTTCATAGCACTGGTGGTTAGTGTTTTGCAGACGGGGATTGTGCCCGAGCGTTATTTGTGGATTGGTTTGCCGATTTATGGGGTGGTGACTGCTGCTATAATCTGGGGATTGGTGAGTAAGAAGCGCTTTGGTAATATCCATACTGGCATGCTGGTGGCGCTTGGCGTAATTGCTTTAACGATTACTACTGTGAATATTTATATTATTAGTACGGCGCGAGCTTTTGATAATCTGACATCTTCGGTGCAGAGCAGGGAATCATCGTATGTTGAATATGTGATTGCTGCCTATAAGGATCATAATACGTCGCTTAGTAATGCTCAATCGATCGGGATGCTTTCTGCTGATCCGCTTTATAATAAAGTGACTAAGGCAGTCAAGGACGAAACTTCTGCCAATCAACAAGCGCTGGATAGTTTGGCTGAACTTAAGAATAAACTCGAATCAGGCGACTTGCAGCTGGCAACTATTCGCAAGGCTAATATGCCAATTATCGAAGAAGCTGATAAAACTTTCCACGATAATTTGGTGGTGCTGCAGACTATTCGCGTGGAAGGGGAGGCTGCTAAACAGTCTTCGGCGATTAATGTCGATAAGCCATATGTTCTTTACATCAGCGGCATTGATACGGCTGGCAAAATATCTACCGTATCGCGTAGCGACGTCAATATATTGATGGTGGTTAATCCAGCCAAACATTCGATTCTGCTGGTAAATACGCCGCGCGATTATTATGTGCAACTGCACGGCACGACAGGCTTGCGCGATAAGCTGACGCATGCCGGGGTGTACGGCGTTGATATGTCGGTGAAAACGCTGGAGGATTTGTATAGTATTAATATTCAGCACTATATTCGCATCAATTTCACTTCTCTGGTAACTCTGATCGACGCTATCGGTCCGATTGAGGCTTATTCGGATTATGATTTTAAGTCTTACCATCAAGGATATAACACATTGGATAGCAGGCAAGCTTTGGAGTTTTCGCGCGAGCGCTACAGCTTCCAAGAAGGCGATCGCCAGCGCGGGCGCAACCAGCAGCACGTTATCGAGGCGATTATCGCCAAGTTGTCGCGTACCGAAAACGCCGTGAAATTACCGCAGATTGTTGATACTATCCGCAACTCCATCGAGACGGATTTATCCGAACAGTCGATCAAGGCGATCATCCGCAAACAGCTTGACGATATTCATCCATGGAAAGTCGAATCGACTAACGTCGACGGCGCAGGCGCCATGGAGCCAACTTACAGCTACAGCGGTACGCCGCTTTACGTGATGATTCCGTCCAATGAATCGGTTGATGCTGCCAAGGCGAAGATTTCGGCATACTTGCAACAATAATTAATAACACAGCAGGCTGCTTATTGTAATGACGTGCAATAAGCTATTTCACAGCAGATTCTGGTTTGATAGCCCTTTTCATACAGCTAACGATAACTTTGCGCGTACGCTGGCGGATGGCGTGGGTGGCGGTAGTTAATGAGTGTAGTGTAATTTGTTGGTTCTTTTCGGCAATATGCTTGAGATTTTTCTCTACGATGAACGGGTCTAGTTTGCCATATATAATATCGGTGTCGATGCGTGTTTCGGCCAATTTGCGGCTAGCGTTTTGGCTGATAATACCAGCTAACAGCGTATCGCGAAAGGCGCTAAAATTATCCTGAGTCAGCTGCGTTTCTGAGAAGCCGGCCAGCCCCAATTTAGAGTATAGATCGTAGCCCGCCACTACCGCCTTGGGTGTTTTTAGCGCTTGGCGATAGATTTCACGTAGTAGATTATCCTGGCGCAATCGCGCCGCGCCTGTCTGAGAGCTATCACGGTAAATCGGTGGCGCCACCAAGATACAGCGCTTAACAATACCCTTATACATACTAGCGAACTCGATCGCCACCAGCGAGCCAAACGAATGTCCGACCAACACTACTGGACCGCTCAAACCATTCGTCAAGCAGGTAGCCAGCAGGTGGCGGGCTTGTTCGCGGGCACTATACATCCGCCGTGTTTGCGCCAGATAAGAATCGCCGTGGCCCAACAAATCAACTACGATATAGTTGCAATTAGCTGGCACATTTTCGATAAAAGGCTGCCACAATTCACCAGTATCCGCCAGACCGTGAACAAAGACATAAGTCACCGCGAATGGCCGCCGCAAACGTTTATAACGGACGCGCAGCCGATAGGGAACATGCAGCATCTTGTGCAGGATTTGGTCGCGGAACTTACGCTTGGCCGCCATCAACGCCTACTTGTCTAATTCTTTCAAGCGAGCAATTCGCGCCTCGGTCGACGGGTGAGTCGAGAAGAGAGCTTGCAAGCCGCCCAGCGAGAACATATTCGAAAACATTAGATGAGCTGAAGCTTCTTGGCTTGGCGATGGTGCAATCGGCGGTACGCTAGCTTTCCAGTTTTCTAGCTTCATCAGCGCCGACGCTAAATTATCGCCAGTGCCGAGAATACTGTGGCTATACTGATCAGCCGCATACTCGCGGCTGCGCGATACTGCCATCTGGATCAACATCGCAGCGATAGGCGCCAAAATTAACGAGGCAATCATCGCAAAGACATTACCGCCGTCATCGTCGTCCGACGATCCGCCGAATAGAAAGGCTAACTGCGCCAGATAACTAATCGCACCCGCCAGCGTCGCGGCGATGGTCGAGATTAGCATATCGCGATGTTTGACATGACCTAATTCGTGCGCCAAAACCGCCCGCAGTTCATCCTCATTCAGAATGTCCATGATACCAGTCGTCACCGCTACGGCAGCATGCTGCGGCGAGCGGCCTGTCGCGAAGGCATTAGGAATCGGCGTCTCGACGTAATAAAGCTTTGGCATCGGCAAATTCGCTTGGGCTGCTAACTCGCGGACGATACGCTCGACCTGCGGGTAACGATTGCCCAGCGGTTGGGCACCTTGCATCTTGATTACCAGCGACGAACTGAAAAAATACATGAAAAAGTTAGACACCGCCGCTAATCCTAATGCTATCAGCATACCTTGCTGGCCGCCAAACGCATAGCCAACCATCATGAACAACCCTGTCAGAATTGCCATAAGTAGGGTAGTTTTGAAAATCTGCTTCATATCTGCAGCTTATTATAGCAAATTACCTTAAAGCTATCTTAAAGAACGTACCAGAGGGTTGCAGCAAAACGGCTTGTCGATATATACTAATCATAAGCAACTCTAAATTAGGGGGCATCACGTCTAACTATATTGATCGGTTTTGGCATCACCGCGCCAGCGAAGCAATTATGCTCGTCCTCGCTGTTATAGCTGGATTGTTTGCTTGGTCTATTGGTAGTGGAAGAACACCAGACAGCCCATTGTATGTGTCTACGCTACCGGGAATATCAGCCGCGATTGCTTTCGTAATTACTTTGGTATCATATTTTACTGTTAAGCGAAACTTTTACCAATCGCTGCTAATTAATTATATCTTGTTGACCGCAACGGGCTGGCTGCTAGTTTTTGCCTCTAGCAATCAAGGAACGCCACACCTAGCGCTATTTGCGGCAATCATCGCTGTCGGGCCACTACTCGGGACTTACGGCCTCTTGACAGCTGTCATCGCCGCTGCAGCCGCGGTGGCGGAGCGTTTTATTATTGAACAGACACCCTTGGGGTCATTAGCAGCATTGGCTATGATGCTATTTACACCCTTACTAGCTGCAAGTTTACTGTGGCTGCGCCGACACCAATCTGTTGGCGCTAGTGAACCAATCCGCGAGAGTTTAGCTACCGTGGCTGGCCCTCAAGCTTCTGACATTGTTATCAGCGCTATCGGCGACGGGGTAGTAGCCGTCGATGCGAAGGGCATCATCACCTTGATCAATCCAGCAGCTCAGCAGCTAGTTGGTTGGGGTAATCAAGACGCCATCGGCTTGTCGTACAAATCAGTCATCAGACTGATGGACCAGGACAATAACACTATCAAAGATAACGATAACGGCGATATTATTGCTCGCGTCCTCAACACCAATAACCCGCTCAAGACTGACGACTTCAAAATCAAGACCCAATCTGACAAAAATTTTATGGCTAGCATTTCAGTTAAGCCAATCAGTAACAAGCATAACGACGGCGCGGTGATTGTCTTTCGCGATATCACCGCCGAGCGCAGCGACGAGCGCCAGCGCGCCGAATTCATCAGCACCGCTAGCCACGAGATGCGTACGCCAGTTGCTAGCATTGAGGGTTACCTCGGCCTAGCGCTTAACCCGCAAACCGCCACCATCGATACGCGCGCTCGCGGTTATATTACCAAAGCGCATCAATCAGCCGAGCACTTGGGCCGGCTTTTTCAAGACTTGCTCGATATTAGCAAAGCTGACGACCATCGCCTCAGCAACAACCCAAAAATCGTTAATGTCATCGACTTCATCAAAGATATCGCCGACGGATTAACACCGAAGGCCGAAGAAAAAGGCTTAAGCGTCAACTTCGTACCATCGACTAGCGATGTTTCTAGCAAGGAGGTCCAAAACCGCCGAATCAACCCGATTTTATATGCTAATGTCGATAACGACCACCTCCGCGAAATCGTCCAAAACTTGATTGAAAATGCTATCAAGTACACGCCGTCGGGCAGTATCACCGTTGACGTAACTAGCAACAACGACCAGGTAACGATAAGTGTCGCCGACACTGGCATCGGCATCCCGCCAGAGGACGTTGGCCATCTCTTCCAGAAGTTCTACCGCGTCGATAACAGCGACACCCGCCAGATAGGCGGTACTGGGCTGGGCTTATACTTGTGCCGGCGGCTAGCCGAGACTATCGGCGGGCGGTTGTGGGTTGAGAGTGAGTACCAGCACGGCAGTACATTTTTCTTGGCTATTCCACGAGTTGATCATGTTGCTGCCACTTTTCTAAATGATAACAGCGAAACCGAAAATAACGCCAGCATTGACAAATTGTCGGCCGAAGATATGCTAGCTAGCAATGCGCCAGAAATTCTAGCGGTCGCGCCAGCGGCTGCCGAGTTTGAGCAAACGCCGCTTGACGCACCAACACCAACAGCTCCAACTCAGACCTTCACCGATACCAGCTTGCTCAACTATTCACCGCCGCCAGCACCTAAACCAGACGATTTAAACCAAAACGCGGCCAGTACAACCAAGCAATTTACCAACACGCCGCTTAGCGATATTGAAGCTGCGCCAGATAAATACGCTGAACAATTGCGCAACGAAATCAGATTAAACGTCCCGCCGCGGCGAAATTAAAACTATAGGGTATAGCATTTTTAAACCATAACCGTTAAAATAGGGGTAAGATGACAAAAATATTACTAGTAGAAGACGACAAAAGCCTCAGCGAGATTTATAGTGTACGGCTGCGCGCCGAGGGCTACGACATATTATCTGCCAGCGACGGCGAACAAGCCTTGGCGCTTGCCATCAAAGAAGTACCCGACTTAATAATTAGCGACGTTATGATGCCGAATATTAGCGGCTTCGACATGCTGGATATTCTACGCAGCACCACCGAAACGCGCGGTATTCACGTCATTATGATGACCGCTCTGTCAAGCGATGAGCAGCGCCAACGCGGCATGGCGCTCGGCGCCGACCGCTATCTAGTCAAATCGCAAGTCGGCATCGAGGACGTCGTTCGCACCGTCCATGAAGTTCTCGGCGATGCCTCAGTACCAGCCGACACGCCAGCGCCTCTTGTAAACGAGCCAAAACGAGCTACTATCGAACCTGGTCCTAGCGCTAGGGCGACGGAGCCAGCGCCAGCTAACAATTCTCCAGAAAAAGCTGAAAGCGATAGCACTAAAGCGAATGAACTAAATCCAAACCCCGAAGCTCCAGGGTTCCCAGCTTCTAGTTCTAATCCAGCGACCAACTCGACCGCTCCAACACCAGCTAACCCAGCGCCGACCGATACGGCGGCAGCTACCGTTACAACGATGCCTGCCAACACTACTGCAACGACAACTCCAACCGCCCCTCAACCAGCGCAGCCAGAACCAGCAGCTAGTCCCGCAGTTCCATCGGCACAGCAACCAAATCCGCTAGTTGCCGCACCGCACGAAACTCCAGCAGCTAGCGCGCCTGCCGCCGTCACTAATATCCCAGTTACTACTCCGGTTAATCCAGTACTCAGCCAAGCTGCGCCCGCAGCTACTTTGCCGCCGCCAGCTAGCGCGGCAACTGCACCGAGAACTAGCACTTTGCCGCAACCAATCGCGCCGTTTTCAACTAACCGGCCAGGTTCGTCAGGCCGAGTGATCCAGCCAATCACCCCAACTGATCAAGAACCAATTGATTACACTGCTCGCATGAGCGAGGAGCTAGCTACTTATCAAAACCTTAACACTATCCCGGCACCACAGGCCAATCCTACGAATGCATTCCCTCAGGCCGCACCAGCAGCAACCCCTGCGGCCGCGCCAACTCCAGCGTCAGCCGCACCCGAGCCAGCTTCTATAGCAACAAACTCAGCGCCATCAGTAGCGCCAACTTCACCGTCTGCCAGTACTACCGCAGCGACAGCTCCAACCGCTCCTCAACCAGCGCAGCCAGAACCAGCAATCACTCCTACTGCACCAGCGTCGACTATGCCTCACATAATGCCAGGCCCAGCCGCAGTTGCTACGCCAATCAGTAATATGGCCGCATCAGCAGGGGGCGCTTTAAATAATCCTTCCGCACAGCCTGCGCTTAATGCCACACCGCCAGCTGCACCAGCTATACCAGCGCCAAACACTAGCGCACCAGAGCCAGCTGCACCATCAGCAGCGCCAGCCTCTTCCGATGAAGCCGGGTTAAAGTTTGAAGAAACCGCAATTTCCTCAAGCCAACCAAAATAATCGTCTTATGGTAAGCCAAAAATCAGCTAGTGGCACCGAAACGATTCGCCTCAATAAATTCTTAGCACTCCAACTCGGTATCTCGCGGCGCGAAGCCGACAATCTCATCTCAACAGATACCGTCGCTATCAACGGTAAGCCAGCGACGCTTGGCACCCGTCTATCGCCAACTGACACCGTCAAAGTCGCGGGCCGCGACATCAGCTCTCATGCTATCAAAAAAGCCTATATCGCTTTCAACAAACCAGTCGGTTACGTCTGCTCGCGGCGTCAGCAGGGCCACGCGCCGACAATTTATTCACTATTGCCGCGCGATTTGCATCGTCTCAAGCCAGTCGGCCGCCTCGACAAGGATAGCTCTGGCTTGATTCTGTTGACCAACGACGGCGATTTTGCTCACCGCATGACCCACCCGAGTTTTCACAAGACTAAAATATATAAAGCCCGCCTCGACCGGCCGCTTGAGCCACTACACCAGCAGATGATTAGCGATTTTGGCGTCAACCTCGAGGACGGCCGCAGCCAGCTGACCCTAGAGCGACTCGACGATAGCCGCCTCAACTGGCAAGTCATCATGAGCGAAGGCCGCAACCGCCAAATCCGCCGCACCTTTGCCGCACTCGGCTACACCGTCGTGCGACTGCACCGCGTACAATTCGGCAATTATTCGCTTGGCAACATGAAACGAGGGGAGTGGCAAAGCATTTCTGCTAATTAACAAATTAAGTTGTCTTACTATACCTATCTTGGATTATAATAAATACTATGTGTATACCAAATCCCGACCCAGCTCCTCATTACCAACTGACCAACCACGCCAACGACTCAATATCTTGGTTGTTCAACCCGCTGCACAAGCGCACATTATGTTTTGACGAGAATAGTAGTTTTTACTCTGTAGCCAGCGCGCCGAGAACAATCTCGTTTGGACCGCACGCTGAATACGGCATTGATGTCTGCGCCCTTGGTCTTGAGATAATAATTATCGCAGCCTGTTTCGTTGGCTGGCGAAATTTGCGGCGTTCAAAACATAAGAATAATGCTAAGTCCTCCGCGTCGTGGAAGGCTTTCGCCGAATGGATATTTCTAGTAGCGGGCGGACTATTCTTGACGGCAGTATTACTATCGACACTGCATAACGCCATTTCAATCGGCTTATTGTAAATTCTGCTATACTGCTAACGCTCGCCAAATCAACTCACCTCTGTTATAATTAAGTTAATTATGGCAACCAAACTTCCTACTGTCGCTATCATCGGCCGCGCTAATGCTGGTAAAAGTTCGCTATTCAATCGCATCATGCGTTCGCAGCAGGCCATTGTCGCCCGCGAAGCCGGCACTACTCGCGACAATGTCATCGGTAAAGCGTCCTATCAAGGCCGTGAATTTTGGCTAGTTGACACCGCCGGCCTCAAGCCCGCCGAGGACGAATTCGAAGCCAGCATCCAAGACCAAATCACCGAGGCTGCCGAAGCCGCCGACGTCATTCTCGTGGTCGTCGACAGTACCAAATACCCTAGCGACGAAGACCGCCGCGTCGCCAAAACCGCCCTAAAGAGCCGCAAACCCGTCATTCTCATCACTAACAAAATCGATCTGAAAGGCAACCTACCCGATAGCGAATTCTTGCGCCTCGGCATCAAATCAATCATTCGCACCTCTGCCGAACACAACTCTGGCATCACCGATGTCCTTAGCGAAATCTGCCAGCACATTCCCGCTAAAAAGCAAACCGAACCCAGCGAGACCCTCAAAATCGCCCTTATCGGCCGACCAAACGTCGGTAAATCTAGCCTGTTTAATACGCTGGCTGGCAAGCAGCAAGCCATCGTTGCCAGCCGCGCCGGCACCACCCGCGACGTCAACCGCGTCCGCCTGCAGTATCACGGGCAAGCGATTGAGCTGCTCGACACCGCTGGTATCCGCCGCCAAGGCAAGCAAGAGGTCGGCATCGAGAAGTTCAGCGTCCTGCGTACCCTCGCTGCCATTGAAGAGGCTGACATTTGCTTTTTGCTAATGGACGTCAATGAGCTGAGCACCGCTCTCGACCAAAAGCTAGCTGGTATTATCGCCGAAGCCGGCAAAGGATTAGCTATCGTCGTCAGCAAATGGGACGTCGCCCTAGGCAAAGACGCTTACACCCGCGACGCGCTGGCACCGAAAATCTCGGCGCAATTCGACTTTACACCGTGGGCGCCATTGATTTTCACTAGCTCGGTCACCGGCCAAAACGTTACCAAGTTATTTGACTTAGCCCTCAGCATCAACGAACACCGCCAGCAAAAAACTACTACTCGCAAGCTTAATGATCTCCTGCAGCAATCAGTTCAAAAGCATCCGCCAGCTGGCCTGAAAAACACCCATCCAAAGCTGCGCTACATCGTACAAACCGATACCAATCCGCCGTGGTTCGTCATTTACGGCAGCAATTTGAAGTTCGTCCACTGGAGTTACAAACGCTATCTAGAGCGCCAAATTCGCGATATTTTCGATTACACTGGCACGCCGATTAAACTATCTTTCCGCGACGAGAAGCAACTCAAAGCCAACCGCGAACGAGTCGCCCGCGGCCTGGCGCC
>CAUTSQ010000031.1:0-10033 GCA_963541395.1 uncultured Candidatus Saccharibacteria bacterium
CAGAAGGAGAAGTAGTTAATATCATCGACGGGCCCTTCAAAGGTTTCGACGGCGCCGTTAGCGAGATTGACGCTGCCAAAGGCACTCTTAAAGTCATGGTCAGCATGTTCGGCCGCGACACGCCAGTTGAGCTTGACGCTTTGCAGGTAAAAAAAGTCTAGGCCGCCAAGCAAAATTCTTATCACAGCAAGAGAGTTGCCGCCCTGCAAAACCGTACAACTCGCAGAGCTTTAGCTTGCGTAATCTCGTAAAACACGCTATACTATAGCAGTTACGCACTAAATATCAGCTTCTCAATATATTTAGTAAAGGAAAATTATGGCAAAGAAAATTATTGGTAACTTGAAGTTACGTATTCCAGCTGGCCGCGCGACTGCCGGACCTCCAGTTGGCTCGACGCTCGGCCAGTGGGGCTTGAATATGATGGACTTTATCAATCCATTCAACGAAGCCACCAAAGGCATGATGGGCAAAGATGTCATCGTGCACATTCAAGTCTACGAAGACCGCACTTTCACCTGGAACTGCTTGGGCCAGCCGGTCGACGATATGATCCGCAGTGCTATCGGCATCCAAAAGGGTAGCGGCAAGCCGCACGTCGATAAAGTCGGCAAAATCACTCGCGCCCAGCTAGAAGAAATCGCCAAAACCAAGATGGATCAACTCAACGCTATTGACTTAGATGGCGCCGTCAAGGTAGTTGCTGGTACCGCTCGCAGTATGGGTGTAGAAGTTGTTGACTAACTAAATAGTTTACACACTCCGGCGCCTAGGATATAATAGGCTAAGTGTCGGGGTGTGGCGCAGCTTGGTAGCGCGCACCGTTCGGGACGGTGAGGTCGCTGGTTCAAATCCAGTCACCCCGACCATTGAGCCCGTATTTAAACCCGCGTCATGGTGAACCCGTGGCGCGGGTTTTTGTTTGCCTCATAATTGCTTTGCATCACTTAGCAATGCTATAGTTGGAGACGAGATGTATAATTCTTTTCGTTTCTTTGCTCACTCGCCAGACTGGAATGTTATTCATCAATCTGGTTTCCTAGGCTGGCTGCTGACTCCGGTTAAGCAAGACCCGGCGGTCGTCCAAGAGTTTCCCATATATATCCAAATCGGTCTTAAATCGTCCGATATGTATCTTGACCTGCCTGTCTGCGCAATAAATACCATTTTGTTTCTTGTACTTTTTGGGCTGGGGTCTTACTTGGTTTCATTTGGTATGAAATACCGTTCATGGCGTACAACAGGAGCGATTCTCATCCTTGCTGGATTAGGATGGTATTTTACGCTACGCAACTACTGTGGCAACTACTATAGCGCCACGTTTATCATCAAAGTCGTATATACGCTCGTCGCTTTAGCTTTTGCTGGCGGCGGTGTTGCTATAGGAAATCATAGACGCAGCATCATTGATACTACTCGACCATCATCACGGCTTTAACCAATCAACTCACAAAGATTTCTATACCGCTGGCGCTTAGTTGTGGTAGAATAGAATTATAAATTATGAAGGGTGAATTTTTGAATAAGCATAAGTTTAGCGTGCTTGTGATTACGCTAGCTTTTTCAGCAACATTAGGTCTAGCTACCTTCACTGGGCTAGATTATTACAAAACCGCTAAAGACATCAGGGCCAAAGAGCAGGAAACCGCCGACAAGCTCGCTGCCGCCCAGCAAAAAGCTTGGGCCGAAAAAGCCGCCCTCCGCAAAAAAGTCTTAAAAGACTACAACAGCACGATCATTGTTATTAACAAAAAGCACTGCTTCGAGCCAAAAACTTGGCAGCCGAATGATTTGGCGCCTATCGAAAAGGGGATATCCTTGCGCAAAGAGGCCGCTGCCCAATATAACGCCATGAAAACTGCCGCCACGCAAGCAAAAATGCCGTTAGCTTCGACTAGCGGCTACCGATCTTACAACGACCAAGTCGAAACTTATAATTATTGGGTTAAACACAGCAACCAAAAAGAAGCCGACTCCGCTAGCGCCCGGCCAGGTTGCAGCGAGCATCAAACTGGCTTAGCTGTCGACCTCAAGGCTGACAATTGCGTCCTGCAGTGCTTCGCTACTACGCCAACCTACAAGTGGCTGGACGAGCACGCCGCCGAGTACGGCTTCATCCAGCGCTATCCTGATAACGCCAAAAATATCACCGGCTATGTCGTCGAAGCTTGGCACTGGCGTTACGTTGGCCGTGAAACCGCTCAAGACATGAAAAAGCGCGAGATTAAAACTCTCGAAGAGTACTTCAATGTTACGGGCGGCGATTATTCAAATTAATTTTACGTAAATACATTCTAGCCCTGATACGTGCCGTACCAAAACAAGAGCGCGTTCAGGAAAAGCAATCCGCTAACTGCCAATCTGAACAACCGAACCGCCAATTTTGCGCCGAAAATAATCATCGTGGCTAACATACAAAATTGCGCCAGCGTAGCGCTCGAGCGCCGCTTCCAGTTCCTCAATTGAAGGCAAATCCAGGTGGTTGGTCGGCTCGTCTAGAATGAGCAATTGCGGCTCATTTGCTAGCATGCTAATGAGCTGAAACCGAGCTTTTTGCCCGCCGCTCAAGCTAGCCAAGGGCACCGCGCCGTCGCTCTCAACAAAAAGGTAATCGCCCATCAGCTGGCGGATTTTGGTATCATTAATTTTCAGCCCGCGATCGAGATACATCTGCTCAATCGCTCGCGCCAGCGGTAAGTTCAGATAAGTCGCCGCTATCTCTTGCTCGTAAATACCAACGCGAATGTGCGGATCGAGATATAAAGAGCCCACGTAAACGATTGGGGCAGATTGAGCAGTATTCTTAATCAAAGCCTGAGCTAGCTGGGGCGGGACTTGAGCCGTTTTACGAAGCCGGCCAGAGGAAGCGGCGCTAGAAGACGCGTTTGCCATCAACGCTCGAATCAACGTCGTCTTGCCAGCGCCATTGCGGCCGCGCAGTTCAATAGCTTCACCTTCGCGCAAATCGATATTAACACCTTCGAACAAAATCCGCTCATCGAAACCTAGCGCCAAATCGCGAGCTTCGACAAGCTTGCGCTGCGAACGCATAGCGCCGTCTCGCATATTCAAACGAATATTGCGAGCTTTGAATTTTTGATAGCGATCAGCTACTTTATAATCCAATTGCGCCACACTCTCTCTGTCAATCCAAAAAGTCGGCTTGTCGATTTTCTCCAGTTTCTCTAGCTCGGCCGCCGCTTGGTTCTCGCGCCGCTTGAATTGCGCAATCGTGCCAGGATCGCGGGCTTTTTCTTTCAGGCGGCGAAATTGTAGAACTTTGTCGCGCAAATTAGCAATCCGCCGTTCGGTTTGCTCATAATCCTGCATGGCATTGCCTGTCGCTGAGGCATTTTGGCGCAAATAATCATCATAATTACCGCGATAACTCGCTGACGCGCCGTCGCGCAGTTCGACAATTCGATCGACCTCTGCCAGCACATCGCGGTCATGGGTGATAATCAACATCGCTTGGCGGCCACTTTTCATCCAATCAATAAACTGCTTCTTAGCAATATAATCCATATGATTAGTCGGCTCATCAATCAATGCTAGATCCGCTTGCGCATGCATGATTTTCACAACTTCGACCAAGCGTTTCTGCCCGCCGCTCAAAGCCGCCAATTGGCGCTCGCCAAAACCTTCCATCTGGAAATTTTTCAGCTCCTCAGCCACCAGTTCTTCAACGCGATAAAAATCCTTCTGTCCAAAGCGTTCCAACGCCTGGCCGTACTCCTCGATCTTGCGCATATCGCTACCCATCGCCGCTGGATAAGTCGTCAAAATGTGCCGCAGCCGCGCATATTCCGGCAGCCCGCGCAAGATATATTCCAACACTGTAATATCGCCCAAGCTATGATGTTCCTGCGCCGTCGCTACAATCGTGCTGCCGCGCCGAAAAACAGCCGATCCTCTGTAGTCGCTATCCGTCCCCGCCAACATGCCAAATAGCGTCGATTTGCCAACGCCATTACGACCAACCAGCCCGACTTTCTCGCCGTCATTGACGCTGAATTTAACGCCGCTCATCAACTGCTTATCGCCAAAACTTTTATCGGTAATGTGAACATCGGCTATCATTCATTCTATTGTAACAGAGAGCAACCCCGGGCACTATTGTATTTTAATCATAAATGTTGTATAATATAAGCCTTAAACCTGTTATAATTAACATATGTCTAAGAAATCTAGCGCTAAGACAAAAAAGCTAGCTATGCAGACGATCGTTAACCGTCGAGCACGGTTTGATTATGAGCTTGGCGATGAAATCGTAGCAGGCCTAAGTTTAACCGGACTCGAAGTGCGAGCAGCCAGGGAAGGCCACGTCCAGCTCAAAGGCGCTTACGTCACTATTCGCGGCGGCGAGCTGTGGCTTAACAACGCCAGTTTTTCGCTGCGGCAAAACGAGCGCGGCCAACCAAATGCGCGCACTGTCGATACTAGTTCGCGCAAACTGCTGGCCAGCCGCCGCCAAATCGACCAATTAGCTGCTCGCAAAAAAGAAGGCTTTACTATCGTTCCAACCAAACTGCTTACTAGCGGACGCTATATCAAATTAGTCATCGCTCTAGGCAAGGGTAAAAAACGCTACGACAAACGCCAAACTATCAAACAGCGCGATCTAGAACGCGAGCACAGCCGCATTGCGCAAATTTTAGCTGCGCCGAATACACCGAGCCTCGCGCCCTGAACCGCTACTATTCTTCTTCAAGTACTTGATGTGACGAAACCAAACTTTTGTATAATTCAACCATCTTTTTAGCCATCGCCGTCGAATCAAACTTCTTGGCAACGCTCAACGCGCCGCGCGACAACTCCTCGATTTTCTCTGGGTGCGCGAATAAATCATTAAATACTTTTGCGAAATCTTCGCCTTCAATGCCATCAGTCAAGACAGCGTTGCGCTCAGTCAAAGCCTCGGTCATTCGTTCGTCGCAGTAAACAATCGGCAAGCCGCTAGCCGCCGCCTCCAAGAAAGTCATTGGCTGGTTGTCAAAATGATACGACGCCAGCGAGAATACATCAGCCTGCTTGAGCATCGCCGCTACCTCGTCGCCCGAACGCATACCAGCGAAAATTACTCGATCGCCGACGCCCAACTCCTCAACGCGCTGTCGCAATTCCTCCTCGTACGGACCGCCGCCGACCAAGACCAGCTTGACTTTTTTATCGCGGATATGCGGCATGGCCTCAATCAAAGTTCGCTGGCGCTTCTCTGGGCTTAGCCGCGCCACCGAAATAATGAACTTTTCACCCGGACGCTTTTCAATTGGCGAATCAGCCGCCGACGCTTTTTTATAGCGCTTGGTGTCGATACCGTTCGGGAAAACGTAGCATGGCACCGTCAAGCCGCCATCTTCGATCAGCATCCGCTCAAGGTGTTTCGACGGCGCAATGCAAGCATCACACTTATTAGCAAACGCCGCCATCAGTCGCCAGCCCTGGCGCGACATGATATCTTTGATAGTGCTTTTACTCATTGAGCGCAGCTGCTCGCGCGAGGCTTTCGGCAAAATCGGCCTTGTTCGTAGCACTACCGGAAACGCCGCTGTCGCCGCAATCAAGCCGGAAGTCACCATAAACGGATAATCATTAACTAATTCAACATAAAGCGTGTGAATGGTCGTCGCATGCGGTATATTCTGCCGCTTAGCCACGCTGTGCGCCAGTACGCCCATATAAAATTGCATTTGGCTATGCACGATATCAAACTGGTATTCATCAAGCTTCCTGGCTAGGCCAGGGTAAATAACCGCCATTTCACGCTTATCAAAAACATAATTCTTGGCTGATGGCAAGCGAATGACGTGATCGTCGTGGTCTTCGTAGCCTTCGCATTTTGGCGCTACCACGAAAACCTCATGCCCAAGCGACTCCAAAGCCTGCTTATAGTTCAAAGTCGATGTTGCCACGCCATGGACTGAGGGCAGGTAATCGTCAATAAAAAAAGCGATTCTCATAACTCTCCTTATTATACCACACGCGCCAACCCCAGAGACAAGAGGTAGAACACAGCTCTTTAGCTATCCGGATAGAATTCAATTGCTTCGAACTGCAAAATATGGCCAGCTGACGGGGCGCTAATAATCTGCGTTTCAGGCAATAACTGGCGGATAATTCCAGGTGTTTTCGAAGTAATGATATTGTCTTTACCGCCCAGAATCACCGTTACGCGCCGCTGGCTATCAAACGGCACACCTTCGACGAAAGGATTTTGCTCGTACAGCATAGTAGTCAAAATTTCAGAATCACGCAAAGTCAAATAATCCTTCTTGTAGCTCTCTGATTCACGCAGCCACTGCCAAGCTTCCTGCCGGCGGGTTTTCAACGCAAGCACAGTACGAATATTTTGGATAGGCTTGCTGTTGTAGATGTACCAACCAGGCTTTTCAGGAAAATTATTAGACAACCTTTGCAACATATTTGCAAGATGAGTAGTGTCTGGCGTCGGACAAGCCATAACAATTTTCGCCGCCGCCGGAACTCTGCCAGTGCGCAGTGCATGATAAATTATCGATGACGAAAACGAATTACTGACAATCAAATCTGGCGTTCGGCCGATTTGCTCCAGAACTTTAGTAAACCAATCGCCCAGATCTTCATAGCTTTCCAGGGACGGGCGCACCGAGCCGCCATGTCCTGGTAAATCTATCGCGTACACGGCATAGCCAAAATTAACGTACCGCTTGGCTAGCGGCATCATGTCTATTTTGCCACCAGTCACGCCGTGGAGCAGAATCGCAGTTTTATCGGCGCCAGTATTACACTCAAGCCAGCAAACTCCGTCGACTGTCTGGTCCCGGCAGCCTAATTCATCGTATAATTCTCTCAAAGTTGGAATTTCGGACATAATACCATTATACTAGTTTTATGAAAATTAGCATTATTATTCCTTGCAAGAACGAATCTGGCGTCGTCGAGAATCTCTTGGACTCGCTAGTCCGACAAACACGCCCGGCAGACGAGGTGATCGTAGTAGACTCGAATTGCACCGACGACACCATCGCTCGAGCCAAGACATACACCAAAAAACTCCCGCTAAAAACCGCCGCCGCAACCCAAGCAGGCCCTGCGCACGCTCGCAACCGCGGTGCCAGCAAGGCAACAGGCGACATGCTCATCTTTGCGGATGCTGACTTAATCCTTCCGGAATATTTTTTGCAAAAATTTGAAGAACAAATTAACAAAAAGCACCTTCAAGTAGGCAGTTTCCTTCAGCGGATGCAGTCAAACAAATTCGGTATTCGAGCTGGAGCCTACTTAATGAATGCCTACGCGCGTCTAATGCAACATACGCCGTGGCCGATCGGCTTTGGCTGCCTGTATGTCACCCGTGAAGCTTTTGACTCAGTGAATGGCTTTGACACATCTCTCTTCATCATGGAAGATTATGATCTCATCCTCAAGGCGAAACGAGCTAAGTATAAAAATGGCGTTATCAAAATAGCCTACCTCACTTCAGATCGCCGTTACCAAAACAACTCGCTGCGCCAAGCTCTCAAAGGAATATACGGCGAGCTCTACCGCTACACGCACGGACTGCGCGTCACAAAGCCTATCTACGAATACGAAATGGGCGGCAAGCAGAAAAAGGCAACAAAATAAGCTCGCCTAACTGTTTATTCTATCCACAATTTACAAGCCTACAAGTAAGTTTTCACGATTTCGGCATACAGTTCGCGGTACTGATCAACGGTGCGTTCATAAGTATGGTTATCAATAATCCACTGGCGAGCAGCCCGACCCATCTGGCGCCGGCGCGGCTCATCATTCAGCAGTTCATCGATTTTACGCGCTAGATCGTTGACGTCTGGATAATGGAAGCTGACTCCATTCTTGCCGCCGTCCAATAGCTCGGGCAGAGCAACCTGATCAGACACCACCACTGGCGTACCGCAAGCCAGCGCTTCTAGCGCCGCAATACATTGCAGCTCGGCAGGACTAGCCATCGCGAGTATATCTGCTCGCCGCAATAGAGCACGTTTTTCTTCGTCGCTAACAAAACCGGTAAAAATACAGCGATTGCCCAGACTGGCTGCTTGACTTCGCAGTTGCTTTTCTATTAAACCTTTACCAATAATCACCAACTGCGCATCAGTTTTCAAGCGTTCCATCGCGGCAATCAGCAAATCAATCCGCTTCTCGCCGTCAAGCCGCCCAACATAGGCCACCACCGGCCGCAACGCATCAATCGCAAAACACTGCAAGAGCTTCTCGTCAGCCTTATCTGGTGTATAGAATACCGCATTGACACCGTTAGAAACTGCTTTCGTTGGTATATGAATCGCTGGCGTAGTCGCTAATGCCGCGCGCGTCGGCGCCGTCATATAAGCGGTTTGATTGACTAGCTTGCACATTTTGCCCTCGACTATCCGGACAAACCAGCGGGCAATAGTTTTGTTTTTGGCATTCATCACGAGATTCAGCGCCATAGTGTGATTAGTCGTGACGATCGGAATCTGCCGCCGGCTAGCTTGCTGGACGACCGCTTTGTGCAGCCATGAAATCGGCGTCATCAGATGAATGATATCAGGCTGGTTCTGTCGAAAGTATCGCCGCACGAATCTTTTTGGTAAGAATGCTACCCGGTTGTTGTCGCGATTAGCAATCCATTTTACTGCTGGCAACCGCAATACTTTCGCACCGTTTATTTCATCTACCTCTGTGAAATAGCTAAATAAACCGTCCGGCGAGCCAGTTAACACCGTCACCTCATCACCAGCTGCCTTCAAGCCAGTAATCAGAGTATCCAGCGCCGTCTGTACACCGCCGACACCAGGCCGATATACTTCGCTTACTATCAGGACCTTCATACCTATAAATATTAGCACATCCGCCGACTGGCTGCATCTTTCCAGAGTTAACACTTCACAAAATGAGTGAGCGGTGCCAGCAGCGAGACGAGACATCTCGCCGCTAGCACCGCAGTGTACTCTCAGTCTCTGCCGTCTTTTCCTTTCTCTATAAAGGATTCATAGATTCCTTTATAGAGGTCGTCGGCGCCAGGCGGCCGCGGCACCTGCCACGACCTAGGGGAGATGATAAACGTCATATCTTTGCCCGTAAACAAGCAAACAATAACCAGAATCATCTCAATGGCCGCAATCAAGCCAACAATTATAGCAACAACAGCCATAGTACCAACAATGAGAGAAATCATCTCCGTCCTCCTCTGCCCGGGCATGCGCATCCCGGAGCAGACAATTGCGCCATGAGCTGCACACATAGCACCACAGTCCGCCCCGAGATGTTTTCGACGAGAGCGAGGGCCTATCAAGCCCTACTTAGACATATACCCAAAACCAGGCAGTTTTGTCAATAGCACAGCGACAATTTTACGTTATAATAACTATATGAAGCTATTTTCCTGGAACGTCAATGGCATCCGCGCCGTCAGCAAGAAGGGCGAATTTGCCCGCATCCGGCAAGCCTATGAGCCGGACAATTTATGCCTACAAGAAACCAAGGCCGCCCGCGACCAGGTAGAAATTGATCTGCCAGAGTACCACGAGCATTTCTATTCAGCAGCCAAAAAGGGCTATTCCGGCACGGCGATTTTCTCGAAAATCCGGCCGCTGCACTGGCGCGACGGGCTGCCGCCGGCTATCATTGAGCGGTTCAATCTGACCGGCGATCAGTATGGCAATCCCGCCGACGAGGGGCGCATCATCACTGCCGAATTCGACGATTTCTGGGTGGTAACGTGTTATACGCCAAATTCGAAAGGGGATTTGAGCCGGCTGAGTCTGCGTCATGAACAATGGGATCCGGCAGTGCTGGCCTATCTGGAGGAATTGGAGCTAGTCAAGCCAGTGCTATACTGCGGCGATATGAACGTGGCGCATCAAGAAATTGACCTGGCAAATCCAAAGGCTAATGTCGGCAAGCACGGCTTCACTGACGAGGAACGAGAAGGCTTTCAGAATTACCTAGACGCTGGATTTACTGATACCTTCCGGGCGGCTTTTCCTGAAAAGACCGAGGCTTACACCTGGTGGACGCACTGGGCCAACGCCCGGGCGCGCAATGTCGG
>CAUTSQ010000032.1:0-9938 GCA_963541395.1 uncultured Candidatus Saccharibacteria bacterium
AAGTTTTAAAAATTAAGCCAGTAGTAAGCTCCCGCGCCGGCTGGCCGCTGAGATTTCCCCTGATCTCGTTATCCAGCAATTTTGAATTACGCAGCGCCGAGCGGTCCTTGACTAGATTGCCAATCGTTAAGCCAGCAACCTCATGCCGATCAATTACTGCTAGCAGCTTCATAAATTCCGGCCACTTTTTGTCTGTCGGCATCTTAACGAAAATTGGCCGCGTTAAGCGCAAGTCATCTACCGCCGTCAATAATTTATCCAGCCGTGCTGGCGTCGTAAACGGCTCGCCGCCATAAGTATTCGGACAGCTAATATTGATTTCGTACAACGGCGCGCAACCAGCTGCCTCTAGCTGGCGCAAACTTTGGCAATAGTCGGCAATCGCTTCGATATCGCTAACATTTTCGGGGTTATTGGTTTTAGCAACTGACACGCTCAACGGGAAATCTCGCCACAGCCGCCGCGGATACTGCTTAATCCGTTGTATATTGCGAGCGACTCCGTTATTTGCCAAGCCGACGTTAACTACAATCGATTTCTCGCTCGGTAAGCGGCGAAACCACGGACGCGGATTACCGGCGCAAACCTGTGCAGTAGTCGAACCGCCAATTTCGAAACCTAAGCCAATCCGCTTAGCTATTGGCGGCAAGTCGAAGTTCTTGTCCAGCCCAGCTGACATTCCTAGCGGATTTTTGAATTTTAAGCCTAAGATATCCTGCTCGAGCCGCGAATTGCGATAATTCCAGACCCGCAAAATATTCTCGCCGCGCACTCGGTGCAGTGCTCGCGCCGCTTTGATCATACCCTCATGCGCTTTGTCTGGATGTTGTCGAAAAAGCAACGGTTTAGCAAGTTTCTGGTAGCCGCTGCGCGAAACTTGGCGCACCACTCGCTTCATCACAATTCCTCGCGATTACCCAGATACGGCCGCAGTACCTCTGGTACGCGCAGTTTACCGTCATCGGTCTGGTAATTCTCGATGATTGCTACTAGCGAGCGCGCCAAGCTCACCGCTGTACCGTTAAGCGTGTGCAGTACCTGCAGCGAGCCGTCGCTGCGGCGCACGCGAATATTGAGATTACGCGCCTGAAAATCAGTACAATTCGAGCAGCTAGTCAACTCGCGATACTGGTTATCGACTGGCGACCAGTACTCGATATCATATTTTTTGGCTGCTGGCGCACCGAGGTCGCCAGCCGCGATATTCACCACATGGTACGGCACACCTAAGTTTTGCCAAATTTCTTCCTCAATCGACAGAATTTTTTCGTGCATGTCGCGCGATTGCTCGGGTGTGCAGAAAATATACATCTCCAACTTATTGAACTGGTGCACGCGGAATAGTCCGCGGCTAAACTTGCCAGCTGCACCCGCTTCTTTGCGGTAGCAAGGGCTATAGCCAGCATAGAGCAGCGGCAGATCTTTCTCGTCGATTATTTCGTCAGCATGAAAGCCAGTCAGCGGCGCCTCAGCCGTGCCAATCAGCATGACGTCTTCGCCGTCGATGAAATACTCATTACTTTCCTTGTCGCTCTTCGGAGCAAAGCCAGAACCGCGCGCCACTCGGCCCGACACCATGTGCGGCACTGTCATCGGCGTAAATTCTTTAGAAATCAACAAATTCAGCGCATACTGATAAATCGCGTTCTCTAGCAGCATCAAATCACCCTTGATGTAGTAGAATTTCGTGCCGGCCACTTTGGCGCCGCGCTCAAAATCAAGCCAACCGCGGCCAGTTGCAAAATCTAAATGATCCTCGGCAGATTGACGCTTATCGCCCCACGTTTTAATCTCCACGCTATCTGCTTCACCACCAAGCGGCACGTCATCAAGCGTTATATTAGGCACCGCGTCCATTTGCGCTTGAAAAGCTGTTTCGACATCGCGCAAATCGCTCTCTAGTTTCGCTAGCTCTTCTTTCAAGGCCCTGCCCTGCTCAATCAGCTCTGGCGCTGGTTTACCGCCCTTCATCTGGCCAGCGATCTCGTTGCGCCGCGTTCGCAGTTCATCGACCTGCTGCTGCAATTGCCGTCGCTGCTCATCAGTGTCTAATAAACGAGCAATCGATACATCATTGTAGCCTTTATTTTTTGCCGATTCCTGAACGCAATCGGCGTGTTCTCGAATATAGCGAATATCTAGCATAGCATTAGTATATCATCTCGTGATACCGTACGCCAACAAATCTATTAATCGTATCAAACCAACTTATTTCGCTGTAAATTACTCCGTTCGCAGTGCCTCAATCGGGTCAAGTTTCGCCGCCTTACGGCTCGGTAGCCAACCAGCGATGATCGCCACCAGCATCAGCGCCAACACTACAACGGCGGCGTTTATCGGCTGGAAAATCAGCAAACTATATTTGCCCAGACCCAACGCCTTAGAAATTGCCGGATTAGCCAGCGTACCAGCTCCCCAGGCACCCAGCACGCCAAGCATACCGCCCAAGAAACCGACCCATGCCGCCTCGTAACGGAACAGCCGGGCAATGTCGCGTTTCGACGCGCCCAGAGCCTTCATCAAACCAATCTGCTGCGTCCGCTCTAGCACCGAAATATACATAGTATTAATAATCCCGAATACACTCACCACCAAAGCCAAAATACCAAACCCCATGACAATGGTTTGCAATATATTCACGAAAGTAAAAATCATACTCTGCACGTCTTTCGAAGTCATCGACGGATAACCGGCATCTTTCAAGTTATCGCGAACCTCCTCGGGAGTTTTACCGCCAGTGGCAGTCGCATTAGCAAAAATATATTTCTGATAAGAATCCGTTCCGGCGGTACTAAAATCAGTCAGCTCCTTAGCAGCACTCGAGTCAATGTACAAATTCGGCCGGCTGACCATCTGATCTGGCGATTTCTTGATAACTGCCGCAATTTTAAACTGTTTATTTAGCATTTTGCCGCTTAGCAACTCTTTCACGCCAGTTTCGCCTTCCTCGGCATATACCCGCTGAATTGTCGCACTATCTACCTGCTGCGGCTGCTGGCTAACGGTAATCGTTAGCATCGAACCAACCACCTCTGCCGCTGTTTTACCTAATTTTTCAGTGTAACTCTCTGGTATGACCGCTTCGTCTGGCGCTAGTTTTGTCCCCGATTTGATCTCGCGACCAGCCGCAGTCTCTAGCTGCAAGCTATTATCGCGCATCATGACTTGAGCGACGTATTTTTTGTCACCTTTTACGCTAAAGGTCACGTATTTCGGCTGCAGTTGATAACCCGGCTCAACATTTTTGAGATCCTTGCGCTGGCGCAGCTTTTCGATATCGCTTTGGGTGAGCGTGTCGTAATCTTGGCCATAGTACGATTTTGCATTCGGATTGTACTCAGTTAGTTCATTTCTGCTGCCGGTAGCTGCGCCAGCGGTAACAACCCGCTTATCTTTGGCAATAATCAAGCCGTTCGGATCAATATTACTGCTGATTATCCGATCAACGTACTGCCTAGCACCCTCACCAACCATCAGGCTAGCCATAATCGCGAAGCCGCCTACAGCAATAGCTACACTTGTTAAGATTGTCCGCATTTTGGCGCGGCGCAAATTACGACCGGCTCTAGTAACGATATCAGTAGTTTTCATTATTTTTCCTCCTCTGTAAGCTTGCTAGTCGACTTATTTTTAGCAGCTGATTTCTTGGCAATAGAGTCCGATTCGATTTTACCATCTTTGATATGAATCACCCGCTGGCATTTTTGCGCTAAATCTTCATCGTGGGTCACGATAATTAGCGTAGCGTTGTTTTCTTTACAATAATTAAATAACAAGTCCTCGATTACCTTTGAGGTCGCCGAATCGAGATTGCCCGTCGGCTCGTCGGCAAATAGAATCTGCGGCCGGCCGACAATCGCCCGAGCAATCGCCAAACGCTGTTTTTGCCCGCCTGAAAGGTCTTTGGCGCGCGACTTGATCTTATCACCCAGATCAACCGCCTCTAGAGCTTCGATAATCCGTTTCCTGCGGCCGATTCTCGGCACGCCCGCCGTCTCTAGCGCCAAACTGACATTATCATAACAGCTCTCGCCGCCCTCAACGAAGAAACTCTGGAAGATAAAACCCATCTTCTGCGCCCGAAACCTATCAGTCGCCCGCGGTTTCAGCCGCAAAATATCTTCGCCGTTGATCAGCACTTTGCCTTTTTGCGGCTTGTCGAGGCCGGAAATCGCGTGCATCAAAGTTGACTTGCCACTACCGGACTTACCTAAAATAGCCACGCTCGAACCCTCTTCGATATTCAGACTAACTCTATCCAGCGCCGTAAAAGCATTCTTCTTTTTGCCGTATATTTTAGTAATATGTTTGACTTCAATCATTCAGCCCTCCTACTTATATTGCCGTTATCGCGCCAGTCATTAGCAATAACATAATTATCACGCCCAAACCGATGCGGTACCGGATAAACAACGAAAAGTCATTGCGGGCGACAAATTTCAACAGCCAAGCAATCGACCAATAGCCAACCGCAAAAGCCACCGCTGTCGCCAAAATTGTTGACACCCAGCCGACGCCGCCGCCAATATATTTGTAAGCAGTCATTGCCTCTAGCAAACCTGCCGCCACCAAGGCTGGAATACCCAGGAAGAAGCTTAATTTCGTCACCGTTACCCGATCAAAACCGCGGAATAGTCCCACTGAAATCGTTGCTCCTGAGCGCGACACGCCTGGAATCAGCGCTAAACACTGCCCCAAACCAATCGCCAGCGTATCCCGCCAAGTTGTCTGCCGCTCGCCGCGCCGCACAGCGCTGCATTTGTCGGCTAGCCACATCACCAGGCTCCAACCAATCAACGCAAAAGCCACAAACCATAAACTGCGCAACACTGTCTCGACCTCATTTTTGAGAGCATAACCGATAGCTGCAATCGGCAGCGATCCAATAATAATTGCCCAGCCATATTTGTAATCAAACTGCCGCCGCGCCCGTTTCCACCACAAGCCGCGCCACCAGGCACTCATCACCCGCCAAATATCATCTCGGAAATAAATTATCGCTGCAGCGATAGCGCCAATTTGAATAATAGCCGTAAAAGCCGTCAAACTTGGATCGTTGATCCGCATACCCATCAACTTCTCGACAATTGTCAAATGCCCGGTCGACGACACTGGCAAAAACTCGGTCACTCCCTCGACAATACCCAATATAATAGCTTGCCACCATTCCATAATATCTAATAGTATAGCATTTGCAGCCGTCTGGGCAAAAATCTCGGCTATTTTTGCCTATTTTACGCTAAAAATATTGACATAAGCGTGATTTTTTGCTATAAGTTGTATAGAAAGTCAGACAAAAATAAAAAGGAATAACAAAATGCCCGCGAGATCGCCTGAAAGAACTCCAGTTCGAGATCCAGTAGAACCACCGCCACTACCAGAAGACCAAGCCAAACAGCTTGAAAGAGACATAGAAGAATTCACTGGCGGCACCGAATTTGACGAGTCGCTCAGACCTAATCACGAGTCTGAGCAATCGCCTACATATAGCGCCGCAGCTGAAGCAGAACAATACACTGCGGAAGCCGCCGCCGAATACGAAGGTGTCGAACCCGGCCAAGAAAGCGCTGAAGACGCCGCCGAGGTACAGGCTAACGAGACACTGCGCACTGACGCTGAAATTCTAGGCAATCGCTACCCAGTTAGTCAAATGATAAAAGGCGCTGGTAATACACTACAATGGGGCAAGGAAAGAGCTGCAGCAGCTTGGAATAATGCCATGGAGCAGCCAGGCCTCTTGATGGATAAGTTTATGCATGGCCTAGCCCAAAGCTCGTATGACCGGCGCAAGGCAAAGCTTGACGAGGTTGCTCATCTCAGCGACAATCACCCGCTTAAAAAATTCCGTATGAGGAAGCTTCAAAAAGCTGAGGCTCGCCTGAACAAACGCAAAGCAAATCTCGAAATACGACAGAATCGGATGACTGGGCGCGTAGAAGCCGTCAAAAACGCCTATGAAGCACGCCGCGAAGCTACTATCGCCGAATTATCGGAACGTGCAGACAAAGCCCGCGCCCGCAAAGCTCTTCGTGAAGAAATGCGTAGTAAACGTAAAGAACAAAATGAAAATGTTGATGTTGGTTGGTTTGAGGCTTGGGTAGTAGCCAAAAAACACGTCGACTCTATGCCGAAATATCAACGCCGCCGCATCGCTAGCGCCGTCATGAATGCTGCCGAAGCTAGCAAAAACTCACAAGAGGCCAGCTGGCAAGCGCGATACGCCGAGCGAGCTTCTGCTGACGCACAAAATCGAGTTGAATCAATTGGCGGACAGCTTCAGCAGACCAGAACCGAGCTAAATAGTATGCGCCAGCAAGCTGGAGAAATCGCCAACATGGAGTCAGACCTGGTTTCGGTCAGAGAGAATGCGGCTAAGCTTCAAGAAAAAGCCGACTCGCTATCCGATGATAGCGCCAACAAATTTGCAGCAATGTACGAAGCCATCAAGGCTCAGCAACAACAAGAAAATATGGAGAAAGCAATCGCCGACTACAATAAGCGTCTAGCTGAGCTGCAGCGACAGGAGACGCAACTTGCGCAGTCGCTGATTCAAGCTCAAAAAGACGTCGAAAATACCGGTAAAGCCCTTGAAGCCAGCGCGCAAAACGAGATTGCTGCAAAGAAGAAAGCCGAAGCAACCCAGCAAGCTAGAGACCGTAGCGTCGAAAATACCTTTGTCTAAGTTAAAACAGAAAAAGAAAGGATAACATCATGCCAATTTTAAGCCGTAGTCTCCTCGCAGATTTAGGAATCAATCTATCAGACGAAGATTTCCAATCGCTTGCCGATCATTTTGACTCGACGTTAGAGGAACGCGTCATCAACGAAATCGTCCTCGAGCTATCGCCAGAGCAAGCCGAAGAGCTATCACACATGCAAGAAGCCAGCGACGACCAAATCGTCGATTGGGTACGCGCCAATGTACCAGACTTTGCAGATATTGTGTCTGATGAAATCGATATCTTGCTCGGCGAGCTAGCTGAAGATAGCGAGAAAATGGCCGCCTAAAAGCCAGTACCGATATTATCGACAACTTCAAAAACTACAGCTTCACTTCTGGATAAATCGCCCGCGTTGTCTCGTCAATCTCATGACGCAGTTGTGGAAATGGCACGCCCTCGCGGGCAGTTACGCCTTCAAAAATCCAAAATACCCGTTCAGAATAACCCCAGCCGCAAGCTGGCGGCATACCGTACTCCAACATTTCCACGAAGTCAATATCCAGCATCATCGCCTCGTCATCGCCTGCATCGCGCATCTGTTGCTGCTCAACAAAGCGATTCAACTGATCAATCGGGTCATTCAGCTCGGAAAAACCATTGCCCAGCTCTGACCCGGCAATAATTGGCTGGAAACGCTCCACCGTCTGCGGATTGTCGGGGTTGGACTTGGACAGCGGACTGATGAACTTCGGTGTATTCACCAACCACACCGGCCCCGCTACGTCTTTGCGAATATTTTTCCATAGTTTATCAATGCCGCGTGGGATGGAATCGGTCTTCTCCACTTCCAAACCATGCTCTTTCAACTTGGCAGCTACCTCTTCAATCGTTGTATTATACACATCAATTCCATAGTGCTTGCGAATAACTTCAGCATAATCCCAAACTTCCCACTCGCCACTCATATCCACCGTGAACCGGCCCAGCTGAAACTGCAACGTACCAAACGTTTCCTGCAGAACATATTTGTACATGTCCTCCATGAAACGCATGCCAGCTCGCCAATCCCAGTACGCGGCGTACCACTCCATGGCGATATGTTCTGGCAAATGCTCATCGGAATAATTCTCATTGCGAAAACGCGGCCCGAGATCATACACTTTCTCAAACCCAGCGCCAACCAATCGCTTCAGCGGCAACTCGTGAGAAATGCGTAGGTAAAACTGCTGGTCATCCAGCGCGTCCATATGCGTCACAAACGGGTTAGCGTCAGCGCCGCCAGTGGTGTGTTCCAACACTGGCACATTCACCTCGGTAAAGCCGTGACTGTTCAGATAATCACGCGTCGCCTGCCAAAACTTACTGCGGCGAATAAACCGCTGGCGCACCTCTGGATTGACATTCATGTCAACGTAGCGGCGGCGGAAACGCTCTTCTTTGTTCTCTAGTTTTTCGGGCATCGGCCTGAGCGACTTGGTTAGTAATCGCAGCTCATGCACGCCAACCGACTTCTCGCCAGTCTGCGTTGTCGTCATCACTCCGCGCGCCTCAACAAAATCACCCGTATCCAAAAGCTTCAGCTGTTTCATGCCCAGCACGCCGCGGCTAGCGTCCAATTCTGCCACATCATCGCGCTGCAAATATAGCTGCACCTCACCAGACTGATCGCGCAGTTTGATGAACGCCAGCTTACCAAAACTGCGGATTGAAGTGATGCGACCCGCCACAACCACTTCCCGGCCCGCCAGCTCATCATAATGCGCTAAAACCTCGCCGCAACCATGCGTCCGCTCCGACCGCGCCGGATACGGATCAACGCCTAATTCGCGCAGGGTTTCTAATTTTCGCAAACGTTCATTTCGGTAATCTTGCAGTGTAGCCATAATTATTTATTATAGCACACCCCTGTTAGTAGCTACGAAATTGCTTTGATTGCGTAGATAGTCTCGCCTTTGGGCGTGTTAATAGCGGCGGTATCGCCCACTACCTTATCGATTAGTGCCACACCCAGCGGTGATTCATCGCTAATTTTGCCATTTAGCGGATCGGCTTCAACCGGACCAACAACCGTATATTCAAATATTTTACCGCCAGATTCAAGCGTCACTCGACTGCCCAAACTAACTTTGTGAGTGGTGCCGCCCTTGATATCCTCGGCGTTCTGCAAAATATCCTCAATCTCGGCAATACGCGTCTCGACCAGGCCTTGCTCTTCGCGCGCCTGATCGTACTCGGCATTCTCGCTCAGATCGCCATAACCACGCGCTTCAGCGATTTTCTCGGCAATCTCGCCGCGGCGACCTTTCAAGGCAGCTAGCTCTTCTTCAAGCTCTTTTCTTCCATCCTCGGTGATCTGATATGCTTTTTTCATGAGTTTTACTCCTTTCGTTATACCGCCCGAAACTTTCTCTGTCTAGAGAAACCCCAGCCCTCCAATACAAAATACTCAGATTAGTTCAGTGTAGCAAGCAACTCATCTGCCGTCAAGAGTCGTTGTTCGCCAGTCTGGCGCGTTGACACCTCCCATTTATCATCATCAAGCAAGCGATCGCTGACCGTCACCCGATACGGAATGCCCAGCAGTTCGGCATCAGCAAATTTAACCCCTGGACGCTCGTCGCGATCGTCATAGAGAGTTTCGATTCCGGCAGATTGCAGTTTCTGGTAGAGTTCGTCAGCTGTAGCGCGCGACTGGCTGCCAATTTGTACCAGATACACTTTAGCGGGTGCAATATTTTCCGGCCAAACCAGCCCCTTGTCATCAGCAAATTTCTCAACAATCACGCCCATCACCCGGGTGATACCGATACCGTAGCTACCCATGTAAGCGTACTGCTCTACACCCTCAGCGTCAGTAAAGACCAGGCGCATTTCCTCGGACTTTTGCGTACCGAAGTTAAAGATATTGCCAACCTCGGCAGTTTTGACCCGTTCTAGTTCGCTGCGGTCAATGCCCAGCTCCTTGACGGCGTCATCCAAAACTTCCTCGTTCACGGCAATATTTTTGCCGCGATGCAGATAAATATAATCCTCGCCAGCGTCACAAATCGTCTGAAATTCGTGGCTAAATTTAGTAAAAGCTCCGCCCGAGGCAAACGTTACGTACGTTTCATCACCGATACCAAAGCGGTCGTAGCAGCGCTTATAAGCCTCAATCGCGGCGTTGTAATAGTTATCCAAGTCTTCTTTACTGGCATGTACCGAGTACATATCTTTCATAACGAACTCGCGGCCGCGCATAATACCGCTTTTGGCGCGCAGCTCGTTGCGCAGCTT
>CAUTSQ010000033.1:0-9813 GCA_963541395.1 uncultured Candidatus Saccharibacteria bacterium
GGGCGATATGGAACAATTCGCCAGCTATTGCGCCAAACTCGGCTTTGACGGCATCGACATCAACATGGGCTGCCCCGCCAAATCTGCTATCAAAAGCGGGGGAGCAGCACTAATCCGCCGACCCGACGTGGCAGTCGCGGCCATCGCCGCCGCCAAAACTGCCGGGCTGCCAGTTAGTGTCAAAACCAGGCTGGGCTACACCCATGTTGACGAATGGCGAGAGTGGCTAACGACTATCTTACAGCAAGACATTGTTAATCTGACCATCCACCTCCGCACCAAAAAGGAGATGAGCAAAGTCCCGGCACATTACGAGCTTATCGACGACATCATCAAGCTACGCGACGAAATCGCCCCGCAAACTTTACTAACTATCAACGGCGACATCCGCGACCGCGCCCACGGCGAGGAACTATTCGCCAAATACCCAGGGCTAAACGGCATTATGATCGGACGGGGAGTTTTTAGCGATCCGTTTTGTTTTCGAGCATCTCGAGTAGTATCTCAGAAAAAATCTGGGCTGGCTTTAGCGGGTCCCGGATTATTTTATGACGATACCCGAGAGATGGGCAATAAGTACGCTAAATTGGAGACTGTGGAGCATTCACGAGGAGCGGACGTTTCAGCCGAACGCTCGCGCAGTATCTCCAGTGGAGATACAAGCGAAAAGAGTACTCCGGCGCAGGAGCGTGGCGCTGGTGATGCCGGCTTTGCTGATGATGTACGGGAGGCGAGCGAAGCCATCCGTAAAGAACACTCCGAGGGAGCAGAACTATCCATTACCACCCGTAAAACTGAACTAATCGCCTTATTACACTACCATCTCGATCTCTTTGACCGCTATCAACCAACTCTCGGCCGCCCCTTCGAAACCCTCAAACGCTTCTTCAAAATCTACATCCGCGACTTCGACGGCGCCAAGGAACTGCGCGACCAATTAATGCGCACCAAAAACACCGACGAAGTCCGCCAACTACTTGAAAATGTATAGTATTTATGTTATAATAAAAAGATGGAAGAGCGTCTAAACCTTAGTACGAATTTTATAACACCAGAACAGACCCAAAAAGGTAGAGGCTTAACTCGGAAACTAGGCGAGCTAAGCACCAACCAACTATTGCTCATTACCGAAACCGAAACGCCCGAGCAACTATCGAATACTGCGCATCTAACTGTGCGTCCTGACTATAGCGAAGGTCGCCGCGAAAGTTTCTTTGGGGTTTGGTTTGCGGACATGACGATACACGGCAAGGGCGGAAGTGAAGACGACACCTTAGCAAGACAACCCGTGGCTATCAAGCCGCTAGATATACCTAGTCTCGCAGCTCAGGAGCTCCGTACTGCCACCGACATCAACAGTCACGATCAACGACGACTAACATTCCAGCCAATCGGTTTTGCAAACATAGGCAATAGTGATGGCAGCAGCAAGCTATCTATCATCACTGAATTTGAAGAGGGCGTGACAAGCTTTGATAATATTTTGTATAAAGGTAAAGAAGAAAAGCCGAACGAAAACACTGTGGCTTGGGCGCTAGGCTGTGCTGCTAGAGGCTTAATAATTTTGCACGACTTAGGCTATGAACATGGTGATTATCAAGTCCAGAACACTGCCTATGACACCGGACTTCAACCGCGAATTATTGATATAACTAGCTCTAAGAAACGAAACAACCCGCGAGACTTTACTGGAGACCTTAAAACATATATAGGCTCGCTATCATATTTCGATACGCGCAAACCAGTAGCATCCAGAGAACAAATACTAGATTGTTTTCTAGCACCATATCGCGAAGAAATTCCGAATATGTTCCCGCGCGGCCACCTACGGCACGAGATGTATGACATCATAGACTGCATGGCAGCAACAACCGACGACATATTATCGCCATCTGGCAACAATAGATCATAAGTAGCTATAATTATCGCCGACGATGGCGGCGGCGCAAGCCAGCCACGTGCAAACGTACGCGGTGGCGATCGACCAGCTGGTGAGCCTTTTCGAGCTCAACCTGATCCTGAGCCTCATCGCGCATTTTGAGAGCGCGCTCGAGAGCGGCCTGAGTCTCGGCTTCAACGATATCGTCGCCGTGCTCGGCTTCGTCGACTAAAATCCGCACGCGCTGCTGGTTGATTTCAACCACGCCGCCGCTAATCGCAAAGTATTCCAGTTGGTCATCGCTGTCGGTTTTCTGGCGGCGGACCGCTACCGCGCCAGGTTGCGCCACTGCTACTAGCGGTTCGTGACTCGGAAAGACTGCGATTTGCCCTTCGGTAGTTGGTATCATCACCTCGTAGACTGGTTCGTCGAGCTTAACACCAGCTAGCGTGATTAGCTGAAACTGCATCATCTCGAGCTTAGTCCTTCTTCTCGCTGAGCGGCACTGGCGACATATAGAACCAGCTTTCTGGCTTGTCGTCGTATTTGCCGTCGATAATGTCTTTGGCGTCCTTGATGGTATCTTCTAGCTTGAAGTAGCTACCTGGATTGCCAGTGAATTGCTCAGCAACATGGAACGGCTGTGCCAAGAAGCGCTGCAAGCGGCGAGCCCGCGCCACAGTTTGCTTTTGATCGTCTGATAACTCCTCCATACCGAGAATAGCGATGATATCCTGCAATTCTTTGTATTGCTGTAATACTCGCTGGACTTCACGAGCCACCGCATAGTGCTCCTCGCCGACGATCTCTGGATCAAGCGAGTTAGAACTGGAATCCAACACGTCCACGGCAGGATAGATGCCAATTTCTGTCAAGGCACGGTTCATCACGATAGTGGCATCCAGGTGAGCAAAAGTGGTCGCTGGTGCTGGGTCGGTCAAGTCGTCAGCCGGTACGTAGACGGCCTGGACAGAGGTGATTGAGCCCTTTTTGGTGCTAGTGATACGCTCCTGCAGGGCGCCCATTTCTTGCTGCAAGTTCGGTTGGTAGCCGACCGCACTTGGCAAGCGGCCTAATAGCGCTGAGACTTCGGCGCCCGCTTGGGTAAAGCGAAAGATATTGTCGATGAATAGCAGCACGTCTTTACCTTCATCACGGAAGGACTCGGCAATCGCTAAGCCCGATAACGCCACGCGCAAACGAGCTCCAGGCGGTTCGTTCATCTGGCCGAATACTAGCGAAGTCTTGTCCAGCACGCCCGCGTCTTTCATCTCGTAATAGAGGTCGTTGCCTTCGCGGGTTCGCTCGCCAACACCCGCAAAAACCGAGTTACCCGAGTGAAACTTAGCAATATTGTTAATCAGCTCTTGGATAAGAACTGTCTTGCCAACACCGGCGCCAGCAAACAAACCAGCTTTACCGCCCTTGGCTAGCGGCGCGATCAAGTCGATAACTTTGATACCGGTTTCGAGGATTTCAGTTTTGTTGGACTGCTCAGTCAGCGCCGGCGGTTGGCGGTGAATTGGTGCCCGCTTAGCGCTCTTGGCAATCTCGCGGCCGTCGATTGGTTCGCCAACTACGTTAAACATACGGCCTTGCGTATCCTCGCCAACCGGCACGCTGATCGGCGCACCAGTCGCCGTAACAACTTGGCCGCGGTGCAATCCGTCGGTGTTTTGCAGACTAATCGTTCGTACTGTCTGTTGGTCGAGATGCTGCGCTACCTCGAGCGTAATCGTCTGCTGGCCGCGCTTGACCGTCAACGCTTCGTATATTTCTGGCAACGAGCCATCATCAAACTCAACATCGACCACCACGCCCATGATTTGGATGATTTTTCCTTGGTTTTTACTCATAGTAACTCCTTTTTTTATCATTTCATCGCCTCCACGCCAGCGCTGATCTCGGTCAGTTCTTGGGTGATTGCGCTCTGGCGTTCCTTATTCATTTCTAGCGTCAAGTCGGCTACTAAGTCGCTAGCGTTATCAGTGGCGTTCTTCATCGCCAGCATTCGCATGCTATGTTCGCTAGCACGCGAGTCAAGCAGTGCTTGATACAAACGAGCGCTAATCAGCCGGTAAGCTATATCATCTATGATATATTTAGGACTTGGTTCAAATTTAGCTTCGCGAATATCATCGCTAATTTCATCGTCGGGCACAAAGCCGGCGGGGAACAAGCGGACGATATCAGCTTTCTGTGTCATGCTACTAACAAAGCGCGTGAAAATCACGTCGACAGCATCGACAGTACCAGCCTCGAACATGTCTTTGGCAGTGTTGAGAATAGCATGAAACTGCGCGCCTGGCACGCGATCAGGCAAATCTTCGTAGGTACCAACGATTTCAGTATCTTTGATGCGCGTTGCTGCTTGAGCGATTTTGCGGCCGATAGCAATAGTTTTGTTAGCGATGCCCGATTGGTCATCTTGATGCAGCTCGTGCAGATAAGTCTTGATGATGTTAGCGTTATAAGCACCAGCCAGCCCCTTGTCGCTCGCTACCACAATCAGCAGGCGCGCTTTGACCGACCGCTGCATAAACCAACGGTGATTATCGGTCGCACCTTGCTGTGCCAAGTACGCCAGCAGTTCGCGTGCTGCCGCTGTATAGGCTTGAGAGCTTTTGGTCGCCTCTTGAGCGCGGCGCATCTTACTAGCTGCCACCATTTGCATGGCTTTGGTGATTTGCCGAGTGTTCTTGACCGAGCGAATACGCGATTTAAGCTGCTGAGTCGACGGCATTTAGTTAGTCCTCAAATCCTTTAGCAACTGCTAACGCCGCGTCCTTGACAATCTTGGCGGTAGATTTGTCCTCGCCAAATTTTTTATCGCCTCGGTTTAGCGCTTTCATTTCAGCTTTGTGGTTCGTCCACAAGCGAGCCAGCAAGTCGGCCTGCGCGTCTTTAATCTTGGCGGCTGGAACTTCATCAAAATAGCCCTCGCTAACCGCAACAATGCTAACAACTTGCTCCCAGACGCTCATCGGCTGATACTGCGGCTGTTTAAGCAATTCAGTTAGGCGCTGGCCGCGTTCAATTTGCGCCTTGGTCTCGGCATCGAGATCGCTGCCAAACTGTGCGAAACTAGCTAATTCGCGGAACTGGCTGAGCCCAAGTTTGAGATTGCCGCTAACACTCTTCAGCGTTTTAGTCTGAGCCGCGCCGCCGACGCGAGATACCGACAAGCCTGCACTAATCGCCGGGCGAATACCTTGGTAGAACAGGTCAGTCTCCATAAATATCTGGCCGTCGGTGATGGAAATGACGTTAGTCGGAATATAAGCGGAAATATCACCAGCTTGCGTCTCGATAATCGGCAAAGCAGTCAAGCTGCCAGCACCTAGTTCGTCCGACAACTTAGCCGATCGCTCCAACAGGCGAGAATGCAGATAAAACACGTCGCCCGGAAACGCCTCGCGGCCTGGCGGACGGCGCAACAGCAGCGACATCTGGCGGTAGGCGACTGCGTGCTTGGTTAAATCATCATAAATCATCAAGGCGTGCTTGCTATTATCACGGAAATATTCGCCCATAGCAGTGCCGGCATATGGCGCCAGATAGAGCAGAGAAGCCGGGTCGCTCGGACTAGTCGCCACCACGATAGTCTGATCCATCACGCCCTCGGACTTCAAGCGTTCGACTAAGCGAGCAATCTTGCTGAGCTTCTGGCCGACCGCTACGTAGATATTGACTACGCCGGTTTTCTGGCGGGCTTGGTTAATCATCGTGTCAAGCGCAATGGCGGTTTTGCCAGTCTGGCGGTCGCCAATAATTAGCTCGCGCTGACCGCGGCCGATCGGGAACATCGCATCGACACTCATAATGCCCGTCATCAGCGGCTCGTGAACTGACTTGCGGCCCATCACGCCTATAGCTTCGCGCTCGACCAGACCGCGCTGCTTTGATTTAATTGCCGGACCGCCATCAAGCGGTTCGCCCAGCGGATTAACTACGCGCCCCAGCAGCTCTTCGCCGACTGGTACGCTCAGCACTTCGCCTTTTAGTTTGACTTTATCGCCAGCGGAAACACCTTGGTCGCTACCTAACAGCACCGCGCCGATTTCGTCTTCCATCAAGTTCAAAGCAAAGGCTTCAACCACGCCCTCGGCTGTTTGGATCTCCAAAACTTCGCTATAACCAGCCTCGCGCAATCCATGCACCCACGCCACGCCGTCGCCCACGCGAGTCACAATACCAACTTTTTCTAAACCTTCAGACACCTCGAGCTGGGCAATCGCCTGGCGCAGTTCGTCCGACAACTCTGTCACTGTAATATCAGCCATTCTTTTCCTTTACTTTATACCCTTGAGGGTTGTTAGTTTATGTATCACTGTGCCGTCAAACTGGCTGCCAGGCAATTCAATCTTGAAGCCGCCGATAACGCTCGGGTCAATCTGTTCACGAATATATAGTTTAGCGCCAGTCGGCGTAAATTGCTTAACAATTGCTTGCTTATTTTCTGGCGAGAGCGGGCGAGCAGTCGTAACCGTCGCTACAACAGCGCCGCGCGACGCTAACGCCTCTTCAATAGCCGCCACCACTTGATTGAGATCGCGCACACGGCCAGTTTCGATCAAATAGGCTGCTAACTCTTTGATAAGACGCTTCTTATCGCCGCTTGCAAGCAATTGGCCAGCCACATACGCTGCTAATCTTCGCTGCGATATAGTACTGGCCGCCACGCTATTTGATCTCCTCTAGCTGTTTTTTGATCAAGCTAGTGTCTTTGCTTGGATCGACCGTATCCAGCGTAACTTTCCTGGTTGTATCGACCACTAGGTCTACCATCTGGTCGCGCAAATCTTTCTTGGCCTGGGCAACTTCTGCCCTGACGTCGTTGCGAGCCGATTCGAGAATGGAATCGGCTTGGTTCTTGGCCTTTTGTTCGGCTTCAGCAACCATTTCAGCCGCTTCATTCTTGGCAGTAGCAACAATAGTTCGCGACTCTTGCTGGGCCTTTTTCAGCATAGCGGCCGTGCGCTTTTCGCTTTCGCTTGCCGCTTTTTTGGCTTGCTCGGCAGCCTCTAAACCTTCTTTGATAGACTCGTCGCGCTCATCAAGCATGGCCAGAATAGGCGGATAAACCCATTTTTTCAGCACTAGCAGCAAGACCGCAAAAGCAACCGTTTGCAGCACGAACAACCGCCAATCAATTCCTAGTGGCCCCAATAGGCTATCGCTTCCAGCTCCAGCCGATGCAAAGTAGTGCAAGTTATTCACGCGCGCGAATCCTTACATCACTTTGCCGACAATAGCTGCCACGAAACCGATAATCGCCAGAGCGTCGATAAACGAGATACCGAGAATCATCATCGTGCGCAAATCGTTGATTTTTTCTGGGTTGCGGCCAGCAGCTTTCATCGCCGAAGCGCCAATCCAGCTACAGCCGATAGCTGCAAACGATGCAGGGACGATATAAGCTAGCGTAAATGCTATAGTTTCCATAATATTTTTCTCCTTATGGTTTAGTTATTACCTAAATTTATTTTACTCCCTCGGCCGTTAATTTCATGCCGGAAGAAGTCGAAGAATCATCATGCGTTTGTTTTTCCTCATCACCGCCGTGATGCGCCAAACCGAGCGATATAAACACTGTCGAAAGCATAAAGAAAATATAAGCCTGAATACCGCCGATAAACAGCTCAAAAATATAAAATGGCTGCAGAACCGCAGGCATCGCAACTTGTGCTAGATAAGCAATCATAGCAATCAATATTTCGCCCGCCAGCACGTTGCCGAACAAGCGGAACGACAAACTAAGCAAGCGCGAAAACTCCGCTACAAGCTCCAGAATACCAACAAACGACATAATCGGATCGCGCAACGGATTAACGAAGTAACGCTTCAGATTACCAACAAAACCCAGCTCGCGCGCAGCATACACCTGCGCCATCACGATAGTTACCGTCGCCAGCGCAAACGTCATATTCAAATCGGCATCCTGACCGCGGAACAGCGGCGTATGGCCGACAGTTATCGGCCCAACAATCGGTAGCAAACCGAGCCAATATTGTCCGGCTATGAAGAAAAACATCGTCATTACCAGTGGCGCCACTCGGCGAGCCCACTTTTGGTTAGGAATCACTTGTCCGACCGTCTTATACAATCCTTCTATACACCAAAGAGTTAAGCGCGTTGCGAAGTTCGATTTTTTGCGGCCAAGCACCGCTGCCCGCGTACGAAACATTAGCCACACCAGAAGCACCAATCCTAGAATGCCAACCAGATTGGCATTAGTTATTGGTAAACCAGCGATTGAAAACACTTCGTCGGCCTTAACCGATATATGAGGTAGCGCCGCGAACATCATTTCTTATTAACCTTTTTTATCTGTTGCCGCACCAAAATCACTGCGGCGGCCGCGCCTACCGCAAACCCGCTGAACATCAACCACGGCTTACTATTAAATAAACTATCCAGCCACAAGCCAGCAAAAAACAAGCCAAGCATTGGTACATACATCCTCCACGTTACGCCGACCATAGCCAGCCCTAACGATGTAAAAGTTTCTCGAGATACAGTATTATCAGAAGTCCGCGTCTCGGCGGTATTGTCAGCCCCACTGGTCATAGCGCTATTGTAGCAGTATGAGCCGCTATATGTAAAGTGTATAATTTAAGACATTATGCCTAGACGAAACCGCACCCCTAAACATACACCGTACCAAAACAAAAGCGCTCGCGCGCCGCAAAAGAAACGTTTCGCTAGCCGGCAAGCCGCCCTAAACGCCATCAAAGAACTGCAAAAATACCACCTTGACCTCGAGCTTGATATTTATCAATCGCCAGCCGACGGTGGGTGGTATTTGACTAGCCGTACATCTAGTGCCGATAAATAGCTTGCATACGCTAGATGTTGTGTATATAATGATTGTAATTAACGAAGGGGGATAATTATGGATGACCAGACGAGCCATCGAGACGACCAAAACGATCAAGATAATCAAGATAATCAAGTAATCATTTACAGCGCCGCGTGGTGCGCGTACTGTAAAACCGAAAAAGAATACTTAGATAAATTGGGTGTGAAGTATACCGTTCGCGACATCGATGAAGATGAGGGTGCAATGGATGAACTCCTCGCTAAAGTTGGCGACAAATCTAGCAGTATACCTGTCACCGACATCGATGGCGTAATCATTCGCGGCTTCAACCGAACCAAAATTGACGCTGCACTCAAGGAGAAAGGACTTATTGGCTAGATAGATAATCTACTGCGTCTGTATAATAATATGTATACAGAAGCGTAAGAAACCTATCCTAAACTACCTATCCGATTGAATAAGAGGAGATATAACATGACGGAGCAGTTATTCCAAATCGGAATAAAAGCTATTATCCGAAATGATGAAAATCAAATTTTACTGCTCAAAAATAAGGACTATTGGGACATTCCAGGCGGTAGAATTGATCAAGGCGAGGATATAGAAACTACACTTTTGCGTGAACTAAACGAAGAGATTGGCGTTAATCACATTGCCCAAAAACAGCTTTGGGATGTGGTAAAATCGGTCAAACAGCTACCATATGGTAATATGATGACGAGCCTCATGTTGATCGTCTACTGTGTGCAGCTGCCAGCAGACCAAATCCCTCATTCATGCGAGCCGGGTACTACACTTCATTGGGTGCGCCCTGAAGAAGCGGCCAATCGTTTGAAAAATAAATATCCTGATTCATTCTGCCAAGCGGTAGCACATCTTTCATAGCATAAACTAAATAACTAGGCTAAGCTCCACAACCTTCACTTAACATCTGTATCTGCATATCCAATCGGCTTCTATCATAGCTGTAGTAATCGTGTTACGTAAACCTTGCATTTCACCCCTAATCTATGCTAAAATACCAGGGTTAATATCAAATCACACGAAAGGTGAGTAATGAGTCTGAGTCGAATCGGAAAACTGCCGGTGGTTATTCCGGCCGGTGTGACAA
>CAUTSQ010000034.1:0-9784 GCA_963541395.1 uncultured Candidatus Saccharibacteria bacterium
CTGGCTTAGCGGCTTTCTTTTCTAGCTTGACGCCAGCAGCTTTAGCGACCTTGGCCAGGGCTGCTTTGCGGCGGCTGACGGTTGCCTTTTTGAGCAGTCCTTTCTTGACGGCAGTATCTAACTCGCTTTGAGCTTTGCTTAGAGTAGCAGCGCTCGGATTGGACATAAATTCCTTGGTGGCAGATTTGATGTCGCGCTTGATACCAATGTTGCGCTGGCGGTGCTTGGCTGTCTGCTTCATTCGCTTAACGGCTGATTTGATGAGTGGCATAAATTTCCTTTACCTCTGTTATTGATTTGGTATATACAATCAGTTCTCAATTATAACTTATACACCTCTGTTTGTAAAGTGATGTTGTTTTACAAAATAGTATTGACTTTGCCGTGATGCTTATGTTATAGTACGTAAAGTCTATAGCGAATAAAAACAAATAGGATAAAATATGGCAGACGTGCTAAACCAGATAGTAGAGAAAGTCAAAGAAAGTAATAATATTCTCGTTACGGTTAGCGCCAATCCGTCGGTTGACGAATTGAGCGCTGCTTTGGGTATCACGCTGCTAATTAATAAGTTAAATAAGCATGCGACGGCAGTATTCAGCGGGGCGGTGCCGCCAGCGATTAAATTTCTACAGCCCGAGAAAACGTTTGAAAGTACAGTTGATAGTTTGCGCGATTTTATCATCGCGCTAGATAAGGAAAAGGCCGACCACTTACGTTACAAAATTGTCGATGATATGGTCAAGATTTTTATTACGCCGTACCGTACGACAATCAACCAGAAAGATTTGGACTTTAGCCAAGGAGACTATAATGTCGAGATGGTGTTGGCAATTGGTGTTAAAGACGAAGCTGATTTGGATCATGCGCTCGAGAGCCATGGACGAATTTTGCACGATGCAGTTGTTGCAAGCGTATCGCTTGGCGAATCGACTCAGCTCGGCAGCCTAGAGTGGAGTAATCCCCGAGCTAGTAGTTATAGCGAGGTTCTATGCCGGTTAGCTAATGAATTAAGAGGTGAAAGCCGGTTGATTGATGAGCAAATCGCTACGGCGTTTTTGACAGGTATCGTGGCAGCAACCGATCGTTTCAGCAATGCGCATACTAGCTCGGCGGCGATGACCGTGGCTGCTCAATTGATGGCAGACGGTGCTAACCAGCAGCTAATTGCCACTAAACTCAAAGAATCGCACGATAAACCGATTCCAGTGCCTGAAGCAAAAAGCAAGGACGAAGAAAAATCCTCCAAGAAGGATGAGTCTAAAAATTCTGGCGACATTGGCGCATTGTCGATTTCGCACGAGCCAGTTGGTGATGTTGACGATGTCAAGAATGCAATTGATAGGCGCCATTCCGACGAAGCTCTGAGGGCTGCCAATGAAGAATTAGAGAAGCGAAGTAGTCGAGATGCCGCCGCTGCCGCCGAAAAGAAATTAGCCGAACAGTTAGCATCAATTCCTGCTGTTGAGCCTGAAGCTGATAGGCGAGATATGCCGTCGGTCGCCGATTTGCAGCGCGATATTGCTGCCAGCTCAGCAGAAGTAGATGAAGCGGCCAAAGAAGATCTAGCTTTGCCGCCAGTTGCTCCGTTTGCGCCAGGGCCAGGTCTAGCGATGCCAGTTAGCCCGAGCGAGCCGTCGATTGGCGGTACTTTCAACGCGACAACCGAACAGGCTGCCGAGGAAGCTAGAAAAGCTGAAAAAGACATGCATAATCGCGTCATTTTAAGCCACGATCGCGGTGCGGTGGCGTCGCAGCCGCCGTCAATGCAATCGCCATTTAATGCTGTAGCCGATAAAACCGAGGTAGAACCGACGGTTCGCGATGTCTTATCAGAAGTTGCGCCAGTTGATGCGGCGCCCGAGGCGGTTTCTTCGAAAGGGGTAACGGTACAGCCGAGTATGCCAGCACCTAGCGTAGAAGCTGCGCCAGCCGCAAATCCTGCTAGTTCAGACCAAGACCAAGCGCGGTCTGCCGTTGATGCAGCTCTGTCGGCAGCCTCAGCTGCGCCACCATCTGGCGCGGTTGACGATTTGCCGCCACTACCGCCATTACCGCCGTTGCCAGATTTTTCATCCTTGCCGCCAGTACCAGCTAATGGCGGGGTCGGAGCTGACACTTTAGAATCTACTCTACCGCCGCCGCCAGCTCCAGCAGTTTCGGCACCAACATCAAATGATCCGGCTCAATTCAAGATTCCAGGGCAAGCTTAAGCTTGCGAATAGGCTTCAGATTGACTCTGAAAAGATTTTAGAATCAATACTACGGGGTATGCTGATATACTTGAAGTATGAGTGACAGGGTTATATTGATCGATAAGCCGCCAGGCATGACTAGCTTCGGGGTGGTGGCGCGAGTTCGCTGCGTACTTAGCCATCGGGCTGGCAAAAAAGTCAAAGTCGGTCATTGCGGGACGCTTGATCCGTTTGCGACGGGCCTGTTGATTTTGGTTACGGGCAAGGAATGCCGCAACGCGATGCGTTATACCAAGCTTGATAAGATTTATGAAGCGACGTTCCGGTTGGGGCAGACTAGTACAACTGGCGACCCGGAAGGCGAAATTACGCCGTACGTTGCAAATAGCAATCTACAGAATAAGCCTCAAGCTTCATCTACCTCTAAAAAGCCGGATATGACAGTCATCAAGTCTGTTTTGGCGCAATTCGTTGGCGATATCAAACAACGTCCGCCAGCGTTCAGTGCTATCAAAATTAACGGCCAGCGGGCCTACAAATTAGCTCGCAGCGGTAAAAAAGTTGATATACCAGAGCGTGCGGTGACGATTTATGCGCTGGAATTGCTTGATTACGCTTATCCGCTGCTCAAAGTTCGAGCCCATGTCTCTAGCGGTACCTATATTCGTAGTTTGGCAGTTGATATCGGTGAAGCACTAAACACGGGCGCTTACTGTCAAGAATTGCGCCGTACGCAGATTGCCGATTGGCAAGTCAGCCAAGCGCAGAAATTGGCAGATTTTGGTGTTGAATCATAAGAAGCATAGAAATTTGCTTATTTAGACTTTTTATGATACAATTAAAAGATGACAGATTATGAAAATCTTGCTCCTACAGAGCCTATACCTGATCAAGAAGTGCTCCATAACTTGCGCCGTCAAGCTGCGGAAACATTAAAACTAGTAGGTAGAGAAGTAGAGGAACCTGGCCGTTTATCGCTAGATGATCAGCCTCTCAAAAGTTTCTCGTATCCACTGACGCCGGAATTGGTTAGTAAGGCTCTCCATTTTAATGACCAAGAGGCAGCTGTACCGGAAGGTTGCGAATTAGTATATGTGCCAGAGTCGAAACAAGACGGCGAGATGTCTCAAGATGAGCTATACATGAGTGTTAAAAAGCGTGTTGAAAGTGTTCCAGGACAAAAAGTCGAGATTGTGGAGCAATGGCTTATTTATGGCGAACTTGGACAACCGACAAGCCATGAATATAGCGTAGACTATTACAGGAATGAGCAGCCGGAAACTTTAAATAATTTTACTCCAAGCGAAACGCTACCTGACACAGAAACGACTACTAAACTTATTAAGAGCTGGATAGACCAGTCTCGTCAGATGACGATTGACGATATTGAGAAAATCTATAGGGTGATAGATATGATAAGGAGTTCGCACAACTTGACTGATTAGCGTATCTCTGCTAAAGTTATTAGCTATGATATCAAAGGATAACAAAGCGAAAGCTATTGCTTTGACTCAGGTCAACGAGAACGATGTCGGCAGCCCGCAAGCGCAGATTTCGATCTTGACGGCTCGTATCAAAGAGGTGACTGAACATCTCAAGTCCAATAAGCACGACCGTATGGCGCGCCGCGGACTGATTCAGATGGTAGGTAAGCGCAAGCGCCTGCTGAAATACCTTGAGAAGACGAACTTTGAGGCCTACAAGGCAACGCTAGAGAAGCTCGGTCTGCGCAAATAAACGTGCAGCCTGGGCCAAAAACCGTCTCATATCGAGGCGGTTTTTGGTTTGTAAAGGTAGATCACAGCTGCCGTATTGCTAAAATTACTAATCTAAGTAATATTATTGACAAAAAGCATAAGCTATGTTATCATAAAAAGGTAAGTAAACGGCAAAACAAAAATGATCACAAAAGAACGCTTTCCAACATCTTCTCATGAGGTGACTAACAGTCGCGAGCAAGGCGAGTCGTTTGACTATAAGAAGTACGGCATTGAGCCGACAGTTAAGTCTAACTCTCTTGATGGTGATAATTTTAGTACGCCGCACGAATGGACGCCAGCTGGCAGGGCCAAGAAAGTCAATGATGCTCGCGATGCAGTAGCGATTGCTTTCGGCGATAAGCCGCCCGCTATGGCGCGCCAAGAGTCGAATACTGGCAGGCAGCTGCTGGTCGGCGAGGCTTATAAAGCCGCTACTGACGGCGGAATAGCGCCGACCAACGAACGTGCTTCTACCCGCCGGGTTTTCATGACTGGCGAGAAAATAACTGGTAAGTTGCCGTCGCATGCTGACGCCGAGAGAGGGCCGCAAAGTGTTGATGAAATGCTCGATCGGCGTGCTCAACTGATAGAGAATGGTGTTCCAGGGGATATGGTTGATAGTATCGTTATGGGCGAGCATAATAAAGACAGAGGCGACAATCTAGTCCAATACGCTTCGCGGCCGCCAGTTGAGCAAGCAGTATACGAGCAGCCAGCGATACGCGAGGAACCAAGTGAGCTGGTATCGCATGAGACCAGTTATGTCACTGCTATGCCCGAGGCAAAAGAGACGCCGTTACCGCCGCATGCTGAGATTCCGAAAGCAGAAACTGATGCCGCTAAGTCTCCTAGCGAACCTGAACCTAAAGCGTCGACAGAAAACACGCCGCCAGAAACCGCTAGAAACGAAAGTCCAAAGGCGAAAACTGCAGAAACTAAACCTGCCACAAGTAATCGCACCGCCGAGAAAAATCCGGCAGAACAGGTCACACAGCCTGCAGAAGATAAGACATCGCCAGTAGAAGCTCAATCAGATGGCAATCAAAAAAATACGGTAAAATCTGAAGCGGACGTATCAAAGACAGGCGAAAAACAGCAAAATACGACAAAACCTGGCGAGCGCCAACCATTTGACCAAAAGAAAGCCGACAAATGGGCGGGAGACTTCTTGAGGGCTTATGGCGGATTTCTTGACCAAAATGTTAGGGCAGAGTTAGCCGATAGGCTAAAATCTAAAGGCGGACTAAATGTTGACGCAAAAACTCTTCAAGCAATGTCTAGATTAGCAAAAGAAGCTAACCCGCGGTCGCCGATATGGCAAACTAAACCAGGCAGCGGCTCGGCTTTGCAGAAATTTGCCGATAGAGCTCGTAAGAATCTACAGAGTATTATTGAAAGTTTATAGTTTATAACTAGTTGTGTACTAAACCTCCGCAATTGTGTATAATATAAACACAATTAAGCGAAAGGAGTGCGCAATGGCGTTTGGGCCGATGATGAAATTAACAACCGATAGAGGCTTGTCGGTTGAACTGGCGCCGTTTGCGCGCGATAATCTAGCGGTGTTTGTCGAGGGTTTTGCGCGCGGCACGGTAACACAGTACTTATCAGCGCACCGAGCGCAGACGATTGAGACCGAGCAGGCCTGGTATGATGAAATGATCAAGGATAAAACCAAGTTGGTCTGGGGCATTTGGGCTGCCGACGGTGACAAGCGCCAGCTAATCGGCAACACAGCGCTTACCGAGATAACTAAAGAACACGTTCATTATGCGACAAGCGGTATAGTTATTGCCGATAAGAAATATTGGGGCCAGGGGATTGCCAGTGCCTGCCATCGGGCACGGACGTGGTATGCTTTCGAAAATCTAGGTTTACACCGGATCAAGTCGGCGGTTATTCACGGCAACGCGGCGAGCTGGCGGGCGCTTGAGAAGTGCGGCTACGAACTTGTCTATACCGAGCGCAATGAAGAGTTCGTGAACGGTAAATTACGCCACATGGATTGCCTGGAATGCCTCAACCCGGCAGATTGGGCCTGGCGGCAGTGGTGGGGCGACGACCGTCCGCCGCGAAAGAGCTTGGAGGCGCGCAAACGGGCGCAAGCGGCGGTTGATTGGGCGCGGCAAAACGTGACGCTAGAGTAGTTGTTGGTGCTGCTCGTTGAAATTATCGACGACGAGAACCGGCTGGTTGCTATTGATGTACTGTGCGATATCGGTGTGCTGTAGAAATTCGGGGTAGAGAACGCATTGCGACGGGTCGATATACTCGCAAAGCGCTAATTCTTGAGCGCCATGCGTTGTTTGGCTAATGTCAATATCGGTAAAGTCATCAGGATTATCGACCGCGAAAAAGAACTCTAATTCCTCTTCGTAGCCAGACCGCGATGATGGGAATTGCTGGATGAATAGCAATTTGCCAGGTTTGGCAGTTATGCCAGTTTCTTCGCGTAATTCGCGGATTAAACATTCAGTTAGCGACTCGTGCGGGTCAAGACCGCCGCCTGGTACGGCATAATACGGGGATTCCTGGTCGCCGCGGCGATGTTTGACGGCGAGTATCTTTCCTTCGCGATAAATAATAGCGCGCACATTAATACGTCGCCCAGTATATAGACTTTCGGTTTGTGGCATTAGGCCTCCTTGTTGATTAAGTTTGAATAGCTTGCGATTAGCTTAATTTAGCAGGGGCTAGCATTAAGATATAATATCAAGGATATTCTTTGGTTGCCAGGAAAAAGTGTCCGGAGCTAATCTTATTATCGCCGCTTAACTTGATAACGACGGTTAGATCTTGTTTATTGCCGCCATTCGAACCTAGAGGATCGGAATGATTGGTCACACCTCTAGCCTCGATCTGAGGCGAGTCATCCCCGAACAATCCATCTGCCTCTACTCGGTAGAGCCCATTAAATGAAGCTTCAACTTGAGTAGTAGCGTCTCTAACTGATATTTCCCCTATACCAGCAGACACTCTCGCTGCCAGTTTAACATTTTCTCCGTTCTGGATTGAGTTGGTAATGTCTTCATACGCCTTTTTTGGATTAACCAGATCGTATTGAGTAAGCCATGAGTCTGCTGAGCCGCCTCTTTCTATGGAGCCGGTTTCGCTAGACATGAGCTAGTTTTCCTCTGGATGCCGGATTATTATTTCTCTCACGCAGATCTTTCATCTGTCTCTCTAATTCATTTATAATTCTAGTATATTCATGCTTATCTACAATACCAGAAGTATATAGATTTGCAAGCATCTCTTTTGAAGGTCCCAGCATTTGCCCGTATGGATCGGCAGGCAAAACCGTATGAATACTTTCGAGGGTTTCGGGCGAAAATGGACAGATAGCTATAGTACCGTCATTATAATACTTAGCGTTTCGATCATTGGTTTTGTTCGCTTTAAATCTTGAAGATTTAATATCTACCGCTGTCTGCTTTCCTTGGCTGTCAGTTATAAGATAATCAATACCTCTCTTGTCTTGTTCGGTAGTCGCACGGACCACTTCAAAGCCCATGTTTTCGAGAGCTAGCTCAGCTAGTAATTCTGTACGTACACCTTTTATGCTTGTTTCCATTTTTTTGCGGTAGTGGGGTTTGTCGGCTATAGGGATAAAATTATTTAGAATCTGCATTATATCAGCTGGCGTGATAGTAGTGCCCCAGCGGTTAAAAATTTCGCGTAGTGAGTCGTTGAATGAAGAATGCACACTAACAATTTTTTCGCGATCTTTAGGAGAAGGCCTCCTATTTGAGTCTCTAGCTGTTTTTTCGGTAGTTACAGCAGCAATCCAGTCGCGATAGGTGCCGTAGAGAGTGTAGAACTCTTTTTGCTGGTTAGTTTCAGCAGTTGGGTGTTCAATCTGATTCATCACGCGCAGTAGATTGTGCGCAGCTTGGCCGATACCGCGCCGCGGGCGTTCTGGATCAACTGTGTGCGCCTCTCGCTGTAATTCTCTTGCGGCTTCTTGGCCTTCATCCCAAAATGCTTGCCGACGCTTTAGTTGATGGAGTGGGAGGGGCGCAATTATACTTATATTGTAACATAAACATTATAAAAAAGCAATAGCATGATGCAATATAGATGAAGTAGCCTTTGTTGTCTGCTATAATAAGATAGTTATTGTTAACGCGGAAGTGATAGAGACGAGAATTTGCGGCGCGCGGCTTTGAATCGCCAAGCCTAGCCAAGACGAATTTTCATCCCTGTTACTTGCCGCGAAGAAAGGAGCTCTTTATGAGTATTATTAACCCGAGCGGCAAGGAGATTTTTAGCGTTACCACCGAGCTGTGCGGCCGGCCGCTGACGCTGGAAGTTAACCGGGTTGGCTTTCGGACGACGGGCAGCGTGCTGGTGCGCTACGGCGATACAGTGGTACTGGGCAGTGCCCAGGTGGGCAGCCGGCCAGTGCAGTTGGATTATTTTCCGCTGTCGATTGATTATGAAGAACGATTTTATGCGGCAGGCAAAATTTCTGGCTCGCGGTTTATCAAGCGCGAGGGTCGGCCCAGCGACGAGGCGGTGCTGATTGGTCGGCTAATCGACCGTCCGATTCGGCCGCTGTTCCCGAAAGGCTACCGCCAAGAGGTGCAAGTCGTGGCGACGGTGCTGAGCATGGATCCGGATTTCCGTCCGGATGTGGTGGCGATGATTGCGGCGTCGAGTGCCTTGATGCTGACCGGGACGCCGTTTGACGGGCCGGTGGCGGGCCTGCGGGTGGGCCGCGTGAATGGCGAATTTAAGGCTTTTTTGACGCCGGAAGAGCGAGCGCAGTCTGATCTTGACCTGGTGGTGGCTGGAATTGAAAGTGGCATTACCATGGTGGAGGCTGGTGCCAAGGAAGTATCAGAAGAGGTGATCGTCGATGCGATGGCCTGGGCGCACCAGATGATGCAGCCGGCGATTGCTTTGCAGCGGGAATTGGCAGCCAAAGTGGCGCCAGCCGCACAAGAATATGAATTAGTTTTACCTGATGAAGCAATTCAGCAGACGGCTGATGAGTGGGTTGACGGTAAATTAGGCGAGAAAATCCGCCGGCCGTATCCAGAGCGCAACGAGGTGGTCAATGAGATTCGCTGGGCATTCCACGAAGCGATGGCCGAAAAGCTGGGCTTGGGCGCTGAGGAATACGACGAAGTACGCGACGAATACGATGAAGCATTTACCTTGGCATTGCACAAAGATGTGCGCCGCGGTATCGTCGAGGATAATATGCGTCCAGACGGCCGCAAACTAACTGAAATTCGCCCGTTAAGTTCAGAAGTTGGTTTGCTGCCGCGAGCGCACGGTTCGAGCTTGTTTACTCGCGGCGTGACGCAGGGTATGAATATTGTCACCTTGGCGCCGCTCAGTTACGCGCAGCTGGTTGATACCATGGAGGTTAACGACGGCGAGCGGCGCTATATGCATCATTACAATGCGCCAGGTTATACGGTTGGCGAGGTTAAGCGGATGGGCAGTCCGGGCCGGCGCGAGATTGGCCACGGCTACTTGGCGGAACGGGCCTTGACGCCGGTGTTGCCGAGCGAAGAAGACTTCCCGTACGCTATTCGCAGCGTCACCGAAATTATGAGCCAGAACGGTTCGACGTCGATGGCAGCGACCTGTTCAAGCTGTCTGGCGCTGATGGATGCTGGCGTGCCTCTCTCGGCGCCGGTTAGCGGCATTGCCATGGGTCTGATGATGGACGGTGATACGCCGTACGTACTGAGCGATATTGCCGATGCTGAGGATTTTGCCGGCGATATGGATTTCAAGGTGACCGGTACAGCCAAGGGTATCACGGCGCTGCAGATGGATATGAAAGTGCATGGTTTGCCGGTGACAGTGCTG
>CAUTSQ010000035.1:0-9118 GCA_963541395.1 uncultured Candidatus Saccharibacteria bacterium
GGCTGGTAGTCAGGGGTTTTAGGAGTGCCAGTACCACCACTTTGTCCTGGCTGGTAGTCAGGGGTTTTAGGAGTGCCAGTACCACCACTTTGTCCTGGCTGGTTTGGATTAGCTGGTTGGCCATTGCGGTCAGGAGTATTCATAAGGGATTCGCCCGTAACCTTAGATTTAGCTTCAATTGCATCACTGAATTCTTCTAACAAAATTCTATACGCCTTTGCAGCATCATCTACTCTTTTTCTACCCTCAGGATCAGAGCCATGACGCTCCGACTCTTCACACATGAGACGTAGGGTATTAATTTTCCATGCTTCCTTTAGCTCGTCGCTAGCATCATCTCCGGGCTCAGATCCATCATGATTCTCGACTTTTTCTATCATTTCATGGATACCATCTATATGAAACCATGCTTTATTGACTTCGCTACTATCACCTGAGCTTTCTGCAGCCTCGTTTACAAGTCTAATCGCATGTATAATAGCAGGATCGCCATTAATTGCAAGATACATGAACTCTCGTACGTCATTATCTTGTTCCTGACCTGAGTCTCTTTCGTCGTCTCGTACTGGTGGAAATTTTTCTGGCATTTTGCTTACCTTATTTTTTGGTTTATTGAATTAAATACTACTATCCGCAATTATAACTTTTTTTTACAATGAGTACAAGCATATTTCCTCAAAAACCGCAAATCAGCAACCAGCCGCACGAGATGCTTGACATTTTAGTTATTTTATGATAACATGGTAGGTAGTCAGCTTAGCACGAGGTGGAAATCGCGCGGTACCCTAGCGGTAAGTTGAGGTATTTTGACAATTCGGTACGCAATTAGCGTCAATTCATGCTATTTTGGTATATTTGTTGCGGTTTCGCGCGTCGAGCGCGGCACGTTTTCTGCGAATTTCGCAGGCAGCGTGCTGCGCTAGAAGCATTGTCGAGCGATTCGCTCCGAAGCTCGCGCAGTATAACGTAGTAATGATTGAGTAAGAGAAGAAGTCTAGGTTAATGGAGTTTTGACAGTAGCAGCGACTAGCCGATAAAATCAATTCATCGGTTGATCGCCGCTACTGTCATGCCAACAGTAGCGGGCATTTATCCACCGGGAGCGCACCACGCGCTCCCATGAGCTCGAAAGGAGCTCTTATGTCCACCACCGCACCGCCCCCCGCCGGCCAGACGGGGGCGGGGGCGCCGCCTCCGTCAGTCATTGAGGGGGGGGCGACGGTCTTCGTTCCCCCCTTCAACCCGATGATCACCTCCAAAACTGTGGAGGCGAGCGCCTCTCCGGAGGTTCTCGCCTGGCTTCGAGCGGCCTGGGGCGAGTGGGACGCGCGGCCTCAGGTCGCCGTCGCACTCGTCTACCGAGCCTGTCAGGCTGCGGGGTTCATCCCGCAGCCTGACGATACCTTCAAGGGATTCATGGCGTGGATTCCGAGCGGCGTCGCTGATGCCGCTCAGACCCGCGTCATCACCGCTGCTGCGACGCCGGCACGCCAGCCGGCGTCGCAGCAGGCTACTGGTGACTTCCCCGCCCGCCTGCCGGGCGGAGAGGAGGTCGAGGATGTCGAGGATGTCGAAGAGGCCGAGGCCGTGACCAAGGCCCTCCTCGAGTCGGCCAAGAAGACCGCCAAGAGGAACAAGAAGAGGATCAAGAGGGCGCGTCAGCGCGCCCTATTGATCGGCGTCATTGCCGCCCTGACCGGCAGCGCCGGCGTTATCGCCGGCGCGACCGGCGGTTGGGTGGCATTTGCCGCCGCCGCCCTCGCCCTCATCACCGGCGTCGCCGGTCTCATCACCGGCATCAAGACGTACGGCGGCCACAGCCGCCGGCCCCGGCGCTAGACCCCACCCCCCGCTCCGCTCCCTCACTACCAGTGAGGTCGAGCTGTTGAGCGGACACTCTCAATTATTACTACTCCCCCGCCCTCCGGCGGAACTCTACCATTCCAGGTAGCTGTTCTGTCGGGGCGGGCAACCCCATGAAATATCATGATTTGATACTAATTTGCCTGCCAGATTTGTAGCTGCTATATTCATATATGAACATTACCAGCCCGATTATCAAATAATAATTAAAAAGGAGTTATATCATGAAGCTATTTGCCGGCCTTTCTGCTATCGCTGTGGTAGCGGTCAGCGCTGCTGGCGTTGCTAGCGCCCTAAACGCCAATCAGCCTAATAACGCGCCAGCTACCAACCAAGCGCAGCAGCCAGTTTACCGCTGCGAATCGTTAGGTATCGACCATATCGCTAGCGACAGCTACAAATTTTCTGTCAAGTACGCTGCTTATAACGGCGCCACCTACAAAGGCACTGTTTACCGCGTCTACGACGCCAACGGTAAAGAGGTCTACAACACTGCCGGCGCTAAGTTCAACGGTTTCGAACCTGGCAATTACACCGCCAAGGCTTTCGTCACTGTATCGGTCAACGGCAAGGACGAAACTGTCACCAGCGACGGCTGTACCAAAACTTTTACTATCAAAGCCGCTCAAAACGACCAAAATAACAAGCCGGACAAACCGTCCGAACCAACACCACAGCCGCAAGAGCCATCCAAACCGTCTGAACCAAATCAGAATAAGCCAGACGACCAGAAGCCGGCGCCGCAGCAGCCTTCCAAGCCTGACAACCAAAATAAGCCCAACAATCCGACTCCGCAGCAACCATCGACTCCTGCCAAACCAACAGAACCGTCTAAACCAACTACACCTACCCAGCCGAGCCAACCCGACACAAAGCCGACTACACCAAATACACCGAATACACCATCAAAGCCAGCGGCTCCAGCTAATCCAGCGCCTACAAACCAGCAGTCCTCGCCAACAGCCGCCGCAAATTCCAACGCCACGCCTGCCGCAACGACCACAGAAACAAATACAGCCAACAGCCCGTCTAACAACGCTAGCACGCCAAACCAGCTACCAAAAACTGGTATCAGCGAGCTAGCTGGCCTAGCTGGTACTGGGTCGCTTGGCTACGCGCTGTATGCTTACATAGTATCGCGCAAAAACCGTTAATCTAGCTTGACCGCTCGCACTTTGCTCTAATAAATAACCCCGCTCTTTCGACCGGGGTTATTTTATTTACTAATTCAGCGTTCGCCTGACCAATTCGCGGGTAAAGAACTCTAGCGTATCGCCGATAGCCAGCTGAAGCTTCTTCTGCGTCCGCAGGCTCAAGCCGCACATCTCGCCTTCAAATACTTCCTTGGCTTCCTGCTGCTGCCGCTGAACGTTAGCTACCTCTACCTCGGCAAGCTGCTCACCGCCGCGCTTGACGCGCACTAGCAAATTCGGTGCTACTTTGCCGCTGATTACTTCGCCGCCGCAAATCACTTCGTCGCGCATAGTACGAAAGATGCCTTTGACTTCTAATACGCCAACTTCCGTCTCGACCACCTCTGGTGACAGCAAAGCTTCCATATTTTTGCGAGCATCATCTAGCAGTTCGTAAATCACTTTGTAAGTACGCACCCGCACGTGATCGCGGCTCGCCAAGCGCTTAACCGCTGGCGGTATTTCAACATTGAATCCGTAAATAATAGCATCCGAACTATCGGCCAAACGCACGTCGCTCTCGTTGATATTGCCGACGCCGCTGCCAATAATTCGCAGGTCAATCGCGCCGCCAGTGTCAACCAGCCGCAAACTATCCATCACCGAGGCTAGCGAGCCCTGTACATCAGCCTTGACGATGACGTCGAACTCTTCGCTGTCGTGCTTTTGCGTCATCATCTTCAGCAAATCGGCGCCAGTAACGTTAGTGCTGGCAGCTTGCCTTTCTGCTTCAATTTTAGCCTGCTCTACCTGGGTGCGAGCAATCTTCTCATTCTTCACCACGGTAAAGACATCACCGAACTGCGGCAATTCCTTGAACCCAGTGACTGTTACTGGCGTTGACGGACCAGCTAATTTTAGCGCCTCGCCGCGGAAATTAGCCAGCGTGCGCACCTTGCCGTATGATGTACCGGCAACCAGAAAATGACTCGGTTTCAACTGACCTTGCTCGACTAACAAATTCACCACCGAACCGCGCCCCTTTTCCATGTGCGCCTCGATCACCAAACCCTCAGCCGGAACGTCAGTATCAGCTTTCAGTTCCTCCATATCAGACACTAGCAACACCATATCTAGCAATTTATCGATATTTTCGCCAGTTTTAGCGCTGATTGGCACCATAATCGTGTCGCCGCCCCACTCCTCTGGATTCAGCTGGTATTCGCTGGCTAATTGAGCTTTAACGCGGTCGATATTGGCACCCTCTTTGTCAATTTTGTTGATAGCCACGACGATTTTAGCATTAGCATTGCGAGCAAATTTAATCGCTTCGACCGTTTGCGGCATCACGCCGTCGTCGGCAGCCACCACAATCACCACTACGTCGGTCAAAACCGCGCCGTGCTGGCGCAGCGCCGCAAAAGCCTCGTGTCCTGGCGTATCTAGCAAGGTGATTACGCGGTCGCCGCGCTTGGTCTGATAAGCGCTGATATGCTGGGTAATTCCGCCCGCTTCGCTAGCTACGGTTTTCATACCGAGAATCGTGTCTAGCAACGTAGTTTTACCGTGATCGACATGCCCCATCACTGCTACAATCGGCGGCCGCAGCGATGCCTTGGCAGACGGCTTGTGCAAATGTTGCACTGGCGCAGAATTAACTTCTTTTCGCTTCAATTGTACGGCAATTTTTAGCTCCTCGACGATAATTTGCGCCGTCTCGAAATCAATCCGCTGATTGATCGTCGCCACGATACCGTTTTTGAACAATTCACCGACAAGCTGCGTTACTGGCAGGTTCAGAGCCTCGGCCAATTCTCCAACGGTAATAGAATCGGCAATCATCAGAACTTTCTCTGGCTGGCTCATATTTCTCCTTTCTACCCGCAGCTTATCGGGACAATTATCCGCTAGATGTGCGGGCTGTTACTTGGTTTTCTTTTTCTTGCCGCCCAAACTCAGGCTAATTTTACGGCCTTCGCGGTCAATATCGAGAATTACGAATTCTTTGCGCTCGTTCAAGGTAAAGACCTTCTCGGGATCAACGTCGTTGCCGCTGCCAAGCTCCGAGATATGCACTAACGCCTCGACAGCCGGGCTAATCTGGACAAAGGCGCCAAACGGCGTAATCCGCGTGACCGTACCTTCGACTTTTTGGCCTTTTTCGAGCTTCTCAACCTCGTCGAGCCACGGGTCTTTGGTCAGCTGCTTGACACTCAAGCTCAAACGGTCTTTGTCAATCGAGATAATTTTAGCTTCAACCGACTGGCCAACTTTGACGTAATCATTCGGATTGCCAACGCGCTCCCAACTGATTTCTGAAATATGAATCAGCCCCTCGATACCATCAACGTTAACGAACGCGCCAAAGTCGACAACGCCCGTGACTACACCTTTGACCGTATCGCCGACTTTCAGCGTAGCAAAACGTGCTGCCAAGCCGTCTTTGATAGCCTCTTTCTCGGAGAAAATCAATTTGTTAGTCTTGCGGTCGCAGTCCAAAATACGCACTTTCATCGGCCGGCTGACCAATGCATTCAAGCGGGCGAGAATTTCGTCCTTGTCGGCGCTGCCAACGCGCGGATAATGCTCGGCGCTCAGCTGCGATACTGGCAAGAAGCCGCGTACACCCTCGTACTCGACCAGCAATCCGCCGCGGTTCGCGTCGTACGGCGTAATTTCAACAATTTCAGCAGCATCAAAGTGAGCTTGAATTTCTTCCCAGCCGCGGTCTTTGGCTGCTTTGCGCAAACTCAGCAGGCTGTAGCCGTTATCAAGTTCTGAATCAATCACGCTTGCCGACACTTCGTCGCCGACATTCAATTGGCGGCCGAAACCGACCTCGCGGCGCGGTACGTAACCAATTCCTTGTGCGCCCAAATCTACTAATACTTCGTGTTTTCGCACGCTCAAAACGTGCCCAGTTACCATCTCGCCAGCAACTAGCTGTTTCGCATTGTCGCCCGCCAAGAGGTCGTCCATCGTAATCGTGGCCTTTGCCATAAATACGTCATCAGCAGATACCCGGGATTCGGGTAAACTCTGCCAATTCTCCTTTCTTAAATTTAATATTTCTCGAGCAACACAAAACAATGCGCACTCAGCCACTTACCAGTATACCTTATCCGACCTCTAATGTCTAGATGAGGCGGCGCGATTTGACGTAAGCAACCCCCAGCCCCAGCAAGCCGGCGCCAGCTACAACCGCCAGCACATCGTCAACCGGACCAGTCTTTGGTAAGCTGCTGGCTTCATGGCCAGTTTTCGGCAGCTTGTTGTTAATAGCAGCAGACGAACCTGTTGCCGAGTTATTAGAGCCGCTAGAAACAGTGCTAGAAGCGCTGGAATTGGAGTTGGAATTGGAAACCGGAGTCGAATTATTAGAATTGCTGCTAGTAGAGGCGCTCGATGTGTCCGATGCGCTTTTTTGATCGCTCTGGCTGGCCGCGCCAGCATTCGACCTCTGTGCTGGATCCGAACTGTTGTTACTTTTGTTCTTGTCTTCTTGCTTTTTCAATGTATCAGCAAGCGAGTTTTTTTTCTTCTCGTCTTCCTTAGGCTTATTAGCTTCAGTATTGCTCTGGTTTGTATCTTTTTTTGGCGCTGGCGCAGTGTTGCTGCTTTGCTCGTTTTGAGTTTTTTGCTCGTTTTTGGCAGTTTCAGACTGAGACGTTTGTGCCATTTGCTGCGTATCTGTCGAATTCAATTCGCCCGAATGGCGCACCATGTACACGCCGCCAACAAACGCCGCTGCTAGCGCCGTCCCCACCAGCACAAAACCAATCACTGAACCTTTCTCGCTACGATGTGCCACTTTACTGTTATCCTCTCATAATTACCTTACTTTTCTATATTATACACCTTTTCTGCAATAATATCAACTATACGCTATACTATCGTCTGTGATACGATAGATTCATGATAGTAACAATCGATACTGGCGGAACAAAGACGCTCGTCACCTCTTTTGCCGATAATGGGCACATGGGCAAACCGCTTAAATTTCCCACTCCCAAGGAGCCAAAAGCTTATGTCGCTGAACTAAAACGCGTAGTCCGCGAACGCTATTCAGACAAAAAAGTCGATGTTATAGTTATCGCTCTGCCTGGTATTATCAAGAACGGTACTGCTGTATGGTGCCAAAACCTCGGCTGGGCAGATTTTCACGCTTCCCGCCTACTGCGAGACCTGCTGCCAGGTGTGCCGGTACTCATCGAAAACGACGCCAACCTAGCTGGGCTCGCCGAAACGCGGCTTTTGCGAACAATCCCTAACTGCTCGCTCTATGTCACAGTTAGTACTGGTATCGGTACTGGCGTTTGTACTAACGGCTACATTGACCCGGGCATGCGCTACAGCGAAGCCGGCCGTGCGCTCGTCGAATATGGCGGCAAGATCCACTCGTGGGAAAGCTTTGCCTCTGGACGGGCCATTGTCGACGCTTATCACAAATTTGCTCGCGACATCACCAGCAAACGTACCTGGAAGAAAATCGCTGATCGCATTTCGCGCGGTTTTCTGGCCGTCATACCGATAGTTCAGCCTGACATTATCATCATTGGCGGTAGCGTCGGTACTTATTTTGAACGGTACGGCGATTACTTGCGCGATATTTTAACTTCGCATCTGCCGCCGCATATTCCATGTCCAAAGATTATTCAAGCGCGCCATCCCGAGGAAGCGGTTGTCTACGGATGCTATTACTATGGCAAAGATTACTTGGCTCTCGCAAAAAATAAGCGCTGACGCTTTGTCAGTGCCACACCTCACACATCTCACCCTAGTTCAGGGTGAGATATTTCGTTGGAATCATCACGCTTGCGCTATTCACTACAATCCGGCAGATTCTCATGCTTGCGAACGGCTGCTCCACGAATATGGCCACGCCTTACTAAACCACGCTGGCTATTCGCGCGATATTGAGCTAATCACTATGGAGCGCGCTGCCTGGCAAGAAGCCATCAAAGCAGCCACTAGATTTTCTACCACAATTGACGCCGAGCTAATCGAAAACGACCTCGACACTTATCGCGACTGGCTGCATGCCCGTTCGCAATGCCCGCACTGCCAAGCTGCCGGCCTGCAATCCAGCGCTAACAAATATTCCTGTCTCGCCTGCGGCCGTTCCTGGCGGGTAAACCAAGCCAAACTATGCCAGCTGCGCCGCTGGCTTGAATAGTCTGCTTGATGCGATAATTTGATCAACTAATTCATAACTACCGATTACTCATAAAACTTAAAAATGCACCTCCGTAATGGAGGTGCATTTTTGTATAGTCAGCTAGTTTTACGCTGCGAGCGTAACGTCATCCTGCGTAACAGTTGTTTTCGCTTTACCGCGGCGGCTAATGCGGCCGCCTTTAGCGCCAGCGATACGAGCTAACTGCGGATTAGCGGCAAAACCGCCCGTGTGCCCGTTTTGTCCGCCTTTACGGCCAATTTTTGCATAAAAATTTGGGTCTTTGGCCAAGTTCTTTTTAGCTGCTTTCATGCCGCCGATTTTTGTTCCTGCCATATTATTATCTCCCGCCCGCTCCGGGCAATATTAAAAGGGCTCGCCTACCTCTGTAAGAGACAGGTAAACCCTCGCTTTATCTCACATATGTTATATGTACTCTTTTATATTAGCACAAACGAGACAAAATGTCAATGGTTACAAATTATGAAATTATGGTATAAAAACCATTGCGTTTATTCGTCTGGTGCGATATTATAGATATGCACCTGTTTGAACCTTCAAAACTACGAGGTTCACCACAAATACAATTCTCGTTTTCTGCGAGATCCGAGAATAAGAAATAGCGCTCTGCAAACGAGCGCTATTTTTATTTGTTATAATTACCGCATGGTAGTTAGGCTCAAAACCAAAGAAAAAACTGACCAACAATATTTGCTAATACATACAAAACGATTATGGAAAATTTACGAAACCGACGTTCAAAAAATGATTAAAATTCAAGAACAAATCCAGTACTTCAATACAAAAAAAGACCTTCCTGTCCGGAAGGTCTTTTTATAATCCGGCACCGTGCTAGATTCCCACTTGCGCAGTATTATCGCCGCTGAGGAGCTTAACTTCTGTGTTCGGAATGAGAACAGGTGTTTCCTCCTCGCCATGGGCACCG
>CAUTSQ010000036.1:0-9051 GCA_963541395.1 uncultured Candidatus Saccharibacteria bacterium
GGCACTGGGTTTTGGTCCCAGCATTCGCAGGTTCGAATCCTGCCGACCCAGCCAAATTATGCAAACGAAAATATCATAAACCGCTCAAATCTGGATAATCTAAGCGGTTTATTTTTATGAATCGTATCAACATTTAGCAAATTCATAGCTTACTTTGTTTTATTGACGCCACCCCTAAATACCATTAGTATAATAAGTATGCGAAAAGTGTCTCTGCCGAGCATATTGCGGTACAAGAAATCTTACTTGCGGCATGATATCATAACGGCGTTGTTGATAGCCGTCGTGAACGTTCCTAATGCGTTGGCTTTTTCGGTAATCGTCGGACTGCCGCCCGAGACTGGCCTATATACGACAATTATTGGTGCGCTAGTATTTGGGTTGTTGGGATACTCGCATCGATTGGTGGTTGGCGCAGATTCAGCGACGGCCATTCTGCTGGCATCAGGTGCAGCGCTAGTGGCGCAAACAAGTACGCCAGAATATGTTAATACAATCGCAGCGATGACGTTGCTATCAGGCGTCCTACTACTATTGCTGGGGCTATTCAAATTTGGCTTTTTGGCAGATCTGGTATCGCGACCAGTGATGATTGGCTTTATGGCAGGCGTGGGAGTGCAGCTAATTGTTACACAGTTACCAGCTTTATTAGGATTAAAAGCATCAGGCGGTTTCTGGAGTCATTTAGCGTCAATTACCGCGCAAGCTGGTTCAATTAATTGGATGACCGCTACGCTAGCACTCTTGGTGCTAGGTGTAGTGTTGTTTTGGCGATCATCGCGAATACCGAGCGAACTAATCGGCATCGCTATGGCCGTAATATTTGCAATGGTATTTCATGTCGGTGCGTACGGCGTAGAGTTTTTAGGTTCGCTACCAAGCAATATGCCAAACTTAATAGTGCCGACGGTGTCACTCGAGATGCTAAATACAATTATGCCGACCGTGCTGTCAATCGTGCTCGTAGTGCTAGTCCAGAGTTCCATGACAGCGCGTTCCATTGGTAGCGAGCACGACGATAAGATTCAGACTAACCAAGATACGGCAGCCCTTGGAATAGCTAATATTGCTTCAGCTCTATTCCACGGCTATACCGTTAGTGCCTCGCCGCCGCGCAGCCAGTTAGCCGACTCGCTAGGTATGCGTTCGCAATTGAGCGGTATTGTTGCCAGCTTAGCAATGATGGTGTTGATCATTTTTGGAGGTACTTTGTTACACTACGTGCCGCTAGCAGCACTAGCAGCGATAGTTTGTACGGCAGGTTTACGCTTGATTCGTTTTCGTGAATTGCATTATTTGTGGGCCGTCCATCATGAGGAGTTTATGATAGCGCTAGTTGCTCTAGCTTGTACGGTACTATTCGGCGTACAGTTAGGTATTTTGGTAGCGGTAGCAGCCTCGCTGATGGAGCGATTGCGTCGGCAATATCACCCCGATGACGCTGTGCTGCTACGCGATGGCGAGCTGTCATCATGGGCGGCTGATCGGGTAAAAGATAAGATAGGCTCTTTGCCAAAAGATACATTAGTTTATGCTTTCGGCGAATCGCTTTTTTTCGAGAATATTAATTATTTCGCTGAACGGTTACGGCGAGCTATTCATCGCGCTAAACATCCAGTAACATACGTGGTGATTGATGCCGGAGCGATTGATGATATCGACTATACAGCGGTTGAAGCGCTCAAACGTTTGTACCGCGAGCTTGGCGAAGATGGTATCGCGATTGCTTTTGCGCACGTGTCACCGGGATTGCGCAGCCAGTTTGATATCTATGGCATTACCGATATAATTGGTAGCCGCAACATTTACACAACATTGTCTCTGGCGTTGGCGCATCAGAAGCAGGCTTCGGCAATTGAAATGATCAGAGACCTTAAAATCGCTAGCGATTCGTATATCGTGGTCGGCGGCGCCGTACTTGATATGATGCATTTGCGCGATACACCTAATGTTGATTTAGTAGTATCACGCGAAGTTTATGACCGTTTTGCACGCAAGAAACATTGGCGCGAGGTGACACTAACTAGCGGCAAGCGAATTTTGGTACATGAACAATACAATCTGCTAAAAAGTTGGATGGGTAATTCCTTGACAGCATTACAGCGAGATATGCAAACCATCGATGGGATACCCGTGGTCTCGACCGACCGGCTGATTGCTGCCAAACGAAAGATGGCTCGTCGTAAAGATTTAGCTGATTTAGAACTATTGCGTGGACATATCAAGCGCCGGAATTAATTAGCAAACTTTTTATTTTTCTTGAGCGGCCGTTTAAGACGCTTGGTAATTCGCTGAAGATTCGGTCGCTTACCAAAGAACTTTCGCCCTGCCCATTTGTGCAATTCGATTAAGATAATAGGTATGATGAGCGCGGAGATGGTCACCAAGAGAAGATGTATGTTACTTACTGGCGTAATATGCAGCAACTGCCCAAGCGGCGTAGCCAGGGCGGCAATCTGCAGCGTGACAGCGATGATTAGTCCAACAATGAAAGGTGCGTTCCGCTTGCGTAGACGACCGATCAATGATTCGTAATCGCTGCGCGCCTCGATAGCACTAGCCCACTGCGCGGTTACCAGCGAGCAAAAAGCAATTGTCCGAGCGTAGTCAGCACCAAAGCGTTGATTGAAATAAATATAGAATCCCAGTGTCATTGATGACATAATTATGGCAATCAACAATATTCGCGAAGTCATAAATTTACTGAGTAGCGGTGCGTTAGCGCGTTTTGGCTTCTCTAACATATTCCGAGGCTCGCCCGGCTCCAATCCGATCGGAATTACCATGGCGCTATCTGTAACTAAATTAACCCATAAAATCTGTACAGGCGCCAGCGGTAGCGGTAGACCAGAAATCAACGCGCCCAGCGACACGATAACTTCGCCGAGATTAGTCGCTAACAGATACGTTACCATGCGCTTGATATTGGCATAGACAGTCCTACCCTCGTGGATAGCCGAAACAATTGAACGAAAATTATTATCAAGCAAGATAATATCGCCCGCATCCTTGGCGATTTGCGCCCCGGCCCCCATAGCGACACCGACATGAGCATTGGTTAGCGCTGGAATGTCGTTGACGCCGTCGCCAGTCATGGCAGTGATATTATCGCGCTTAAGCACTTCAAGGATGCGATGCTTATGCTCGGGCAAAACGCGCGCGCAAACACGGATAGTACGCAACCTTTCAGCTAGTTCGTCGTCAGACAATGTAATAATCTGCCGGCTATCAAAGACTTGGTTGCGATGCTCGACTAGGCCAAGCTGCTTACCGATATGATAAGCCGTCTCGAAGTGGTCGCCGGTGACCATGCGTACGCTGATGCCAGCGGCTTGCGCGCGAGCAATGGCGCCTTTGGCTTCTGGCCGCAGCGTATCTGCCACGCCGACAAAACCATCAAAAACCAGCGGCGTATTATCTGGAATGTTTTCAAGCGAATCAATTGGTTTACTGAGCGACGCATGCGCTAGCGCAATTACCCGGAAACCAAGTCCAGTCAGATGATGCAATTCAACTAAAGCTTTCTCGCGTTCGCCTTCGGTGATATCGCAATGGTCAACGATTTTCTCTGGCGCACCTTTGACAGCTAGAGCATACTTAGCGCCATCATGTCGCAAATTGCCGCTCATTGCCATTGAATGCTCAAATGTAAATTCCCGCAAAGGCTGGCCGAGTTTGGGAACCGCTTCGGACGAGTTAATGAACGAAGCGAAAGCTTTATCAAGTGGATCAGCAGTTTTCCTCTTGTTTAACAAAATACTAGCAGCAAGTGTCTGCAAAATACGTTTTTCGTTATGGCGTGGGTGCCAAATTTCTTGAACCGATAATTTGTTGCGCGTTAGCGTACCGGTTTTGTCGGTAGCGATAGTCGTGATGGCACCGATTGACTCGATCGAGCCCATAGTCCGTACCAATGCTTTGCGGCGAGCCATCCGACGCATCGCTAATACCAAGATAACTGAGATGGCGATTGGTAAGTTCTCGGGTACTGCACTAACACTGAGAGCAATCACAAAACGCAATGCTTCACTCCATTCAACGCCGCGAGCTAGCGCCAACCAAAAAGCAAACAAAGCAATACCTAGAATAACAGCCACTATACGCGTGATAAGCCTATCGATTTTCTGCTGTACAGGATTGACATTATGGTCACCAGACGATAAATCGCTCAAACGACCAAATTCGGTATCATTGGCAGTAGCGGTTACTATCGCCATGGCAGTACCGCCAACGACAAATGAGCCTTGAAAAACCATGTTGGATTGTTCGTAAATTTCACGGTCGCTCGGCAGGACGGCACAAGTTTTTTCAATCGGCAGCGATTCGCCAGTTAATTGCGATTCATCAACACGAAAAGAGCGCGCTTCAAAGACGCGAGCGTCAGCAGGAATCTTGTCGCCTTCATCAAGAATTATCACGTCGCCTGGAACTAACAGTGTCGCAGCAATCATCTCGCGCCGCCCTTTTCGCAATACCTCGACTTCAGCCACAGACTGTTTTTGCAGCGATCGCAAAATCCGCTCAGTCGAAAACCGTTGCACATAATAAATAATCGCGTTCACCGCCATGATAAAAATAATCAACCCAGCATCAAAATACGACTTGTGCCACAAACTAACAATTGCCGCCACTATCAGCACTGCCATAAAAACCGACTTGAACGGCTCAACAATTTTACGCCAAAGCGGGTCAGACTTAACCTTGATCGTGTTTAAGCCGTAGTGACGCAACCGCTCATCGCTCTCGATATCGGATAATCCTTTGGTGGTTGATTCAAGTTCAACTAGTGTTTCTTTAATGGTTTTATCATAAAAAGCCATAAGCACATTATAGCAAATTTTAGTTTTTAACAATAAAGCGCTATACTGAAAATATGAAGGTTAAAATCGAGATAGACACTATAACATTCGTACGTTTTTGGCTGGTAGTAATCGGCTTTGGGCTAGCAGGCTTATTAATTTGGAATGCTCGTACAGCGTTAGTAATTATTGGAGCAGCAGCATTCTTAGCGCTAGCTCTCAATGGGCCAGTTAGCTGGTTGGCTAATAAACTGCCCAACCGCAGCCGAACCCTCAGTACAGCTATCGCTTTTATCGTTATTGTAGCAATACTAGCGGCAATTCTGTTTTTGGCAGTGCCGCCAATAGTTCAGCAAACAATTAGCTTTTTACAAACTCTGCCCGATACGATACGAACTATGTCGGCGCAATGGAAGGGCTTTGGTGCTATAGTATCGCGTTATCATCTAGAATCGCAGATTGATCAAATGGTTGTTTCAATACAAGGAAATGCAACGTCGTGGCTGGCAAACTTTGGACAGAACTTTCTCAGCGGCGTCGGAACAACAATGTCGCTAATCACCGAGGCCTCGCTAGCGCTAGTTCTAACATTCCTAATGCTAGTCGAAGGACCGCGCTGGTCACGATACTTCTGGGGATTATATAGCAACGACAAGCGAATGCAGCACCATCGGATCATCTTCCGGCGGATGAATGCAGTAATCTCTGGATATGTAAGCGGACAATTGATCGTTTCGGGTTTAGATGGTGCTTTTGCCGGCTTAACAGTATTTATCTTGAGTCAAGTTTTTCCAGCAGTACCAGCAAACATCGCTTTGCCAACGATTGCTATCATGTTTATCTTGTCGCTGATCCCAATGTTCGGCGCAGGAATTGGCGGCATTATTGTCTTTGCATTACTGGCAATTAATAGTATGCCAGCAGCGATAGCTTTTGGTATTTACTTCATCATTTATCAGCAGATCGAGAATAATGTAATTTCGCCAACTATTCAATCGAAGCGTATTGAACTTTCGCCGCTAATGGTTTTGATGGCGGTAACTATAGGGCTGTATATGTTCGGTATGGTTGGCGGTATTATCTCGATACCGATAGCTGGCTGCGCTAAAGTGCTTGCAACTGAATATATCAAGGTCGAACGCCGCGAAGAACCAGCTGCCAAACCAACAAAGCTTGCTCACCTACTCAAGCGTGTTCGCCGCGAAAAAAGTAAACCAGGGGCAGCTAAATCAGAAACTGAAGCCTAGTAAAGGATTGGCCTAGCCAGCTCACGCCATTCAAAAAATCTTTTAAACGCTCGAGTCTACTCTGGTTTTTCGTCAGCGTACGCCCATAAAGTATCATGTGCGGTGTCTTTGACAACTACACCGTATTCATCGAGCAGCTCGTCGCGTAATTCATCGGAATTTACCCAATTCTTGTTATCGCGAGCACGGCGGCGTTCTACCAATAGCCGCTTACATTCATCATCAATATCGGGAGTTGAGTCTAACAGTTCAAGCCCCAATGCCGCATCAACAAACTCTAAAAATTCGATTAATCCAGCTCGATAGATTTTCTGCGGTGGTTTTTTGTCGAGTTCAGTTAAGGCTTTATCGACAATAGCTAGCGCCCGTGGCGTTTCTAAGTTATCGTTTAACGCTTCTTTGACAGCGCCAATAGCCGCGCTTGGCGAGAAATCATGTCGTAGATCATTGTTCTCGGTATCGCTATGCAAGCGATCGTGAACTTGATGTCGCAAGCAAGCCACGTCACGCCAATGTTGCAGCCGGTTGTGCGCTGCCTGCAAATTCTCGAATGAAAAATTACCTTCGTTAGAATAATGTCCCTGCAAAATAAACATTCGCAAATCCATCGCCGAGAAACCATGCCGCTTTAAATCATCAAGTGTGTAGCCATTACCGAGGGATTTGCTGATTTTGCCACCATTAATCTTCAGGTGGTTGCAGTGCAGCCAAAAGTTCGCAAACCTTTGGCCAGTTGCCGCTTCGCTCTGGGCGATTTCGTTAGTGTGATGCACCGGGATATGATCAATTCCGCCAGTATGAATATCGATTGTCTTGCCGAGCAAACTCATGGCGATAGCCGAGCATTCCAAGTGCCAGCCAGGAAAACCCATGACTGGCTTGTTATCTTCTGGTGGCGTATCTAGCAAATCAGCAGGCGTCTCCCACTCCATATCGCGCACTTTACCCTTCTCGGTAAATTTCCAGAGCGCAAAATCCCACGGTTGACGCTTCTCACTATTAGCATCGACGCGAGCGCCAGCTTTTTGGGCGCTCAAATCAAGCTGCGCAAAGTCGGCGTAACGCGGAAAAGTACTGGTATCAAAATAGATGCCGTCGCTGGTTTGATAGGTGCAGCCGCGCTGTTTAAGAGCCCGCAGCAAAGAAATCTGCTGCGAGATGTAATCAGTCGCCTTGGCTATATGCGTCGGCGGAATAAGATTGAGCGCTTTCATGCCGTCAAGAAAATGTTGCGTGTAGTATTCAGCGATTTCCCAAGCAGTTTTTCCATCGCGACGAGCGCCCTTTTCAAGCTTATCCTCGCCTTCGTCTGCATCACTAACCAAATGTCCAACATCGGTTATATTCATCACGCGATCAACCGTATAGCCGTCAATTTGCAATGTCCGAACTAGCGTATCCCAATAGACGTAGGCTGCCCAGTTACCGACATGTAAATCATCGTAGACAGTCGGCCCGCAAGTATATAAAGTCACTTTATAAGACGATAGCGGAGTAAAATCATCAAGCCGACGCGTCAGAGTGTTGTGGAGTCGTATCATTAATTATATTTTACGTCAAAAATGAGTATTTTTGAAGAGCGCTATTTATTCTAACCATTGCTTAAGTACTACCGCCTGGTTAAGCTCCGCATCCTTAGCACTATACAATAGCGTAACGGCTGGATGATTGGGCCAGTCATTTCTCGCCTTGATAGCAGCGGGATTTTCATCTAATTCTTTTGTATAACGTTCTGAAAATTCTGTAAATTTTTCTGGATCATGATTAAACCATTGGCGCAGCTCATTGGTTGGCGCGATTTCTTTAGCCCACTCGTCTAGCGCCGCTCGTTCTTTACTGATACCGCGCGGCCATAATCGGTCAACTAGCACGCGGTAGCCATCGTCCGATTCTGGCGATTCGTAAATTCGTTTAATTTTATAGACTGTCATGATAGTGCCTCCTTAACTATCGTTTGTAGAACTGGAACAACATCCAATTCAAACCAGGGATTACGTTTGCGCCAGCCAATATTGAGCGGCGACGGATGAACTAATGGAAAATAATCTGGCAAAAACACATTAAAGTCCGCCACAGTTGCTGTCAAATTCTGCTTGGCGCGACGATCAAGATAATATTTTTGCGCATACGAACCAACCAAAATTGTCAATCGAATATTAGGCATCTGAGCCAACAAACGTGGATGCCATTTCCTGGCAAAATCCAAACGTGGCGGCAAATCACCGTGCGCTCCCTTGCCTGGATAATAAAAATCTATCGGCATCAGCGCAAAGAGATCGGGATCGTAAAACTGCTCATCCGTTACGTTCAGCCATTGCCGAAGCAAACGACCGCTAGCATCATTCCACGGCTTTAACGTTTGCTGAGCAATTCGACCTGGCGCCTGGCCGACCAGTACAATTCGCGAACTTGACGAAGCAGAATACACAGGCGACCAACCTCTATTGGCAAAATCAGCATTCATTGGATCGGCTGCGATTTGGTCATATAAAAGCGGTTTAGAGCGTAGTATCATTGTAGTTACGCCTTTAGCTTAGTCGTTCTCGGTACGTCGTGCAACTTCTGCAAGCACTGCCTCGAGCGAGAGCGGATAACCAACTCTAATCACTTCGCCACTATCAGTGACAACCCAAGGAGCTTCACCCATTGCTATGGAATTTTTATCAAATTTACGTATAATCCAGCAGTTTTTAGACCGTTCCATTTTATAAGCATCGCGTAATTTACCAGAAGTTTTTTCAAAAGCTTCCCATGCGTTATCTTTAGGCAATTTAGCTTGGCTCATGTAATGTATCCTTTCGTAGATTACTTAATATCTTATATTAGCATTAATAGTTTATACATTGGTATATTATTACCTCAGATTCATTGAATAAACCTAAATAGCTAGCTGGTAATACCACCAAGAACGTTTACAAAACTCACAATTTAGTTTTGTAAATGATTAACAATAAGCCATGATGCGATAAATATATCAATTGATCTTCGTACAAAAAGTTTTTGAT
>CAUTSQ010000037.1:0-8811 GCA_963541395.1 uncultured Candidatus Saccharibacteria bacterium
ACGTTGGCCTGCCGCGTGTTCGCGACTTTCACGGCGTCGGCAGCAAATTTGACAAAAGCGGCAACTACAACCTCGGCATCACCGACCAGCCAATCTTCCCAGAACTAACATTCGAGGAAACTCAGCTAGTACACGGTTTGCAAGTAACGTTCGTAATCAAAAACGGTAGCAAGGAAAATTCGCGCGCATTGCTCGAGAAATTTGGCCTACCATTTGAAAAGGAGGACAAATAATGGCGAAAAAATCTATGATCGCCCGCGACAAAAAACGCTTGAAACTGATCAAGAAGTTTGCCGCTAAACGCGCCGCTCTAAAAGCTACCGACCCTGATGCTTTACAGAAATTACCGCGCAACTCTAGCCCAACTCGGCGCAAATTTCGCGATATGTCTGATGGCCGTCCGCGCGGCTATATGCGCCGCTTCGGCATGAGCCGCATTCGCTTCCGCGAAGAAGCCAGCAAAGGTAATATCCCAGGCGTCACAAAGAGTAGTTGGTAAAGGAAAGGAGAAAAAGATATGAGTTTACAATCTACTGACCCAATCGCGGATCTCCTGACCCGCATCCGCAACGCCGCGCTAGTCGGTAAAACTGAAGTGCGCGTGCCTACTAGCAAGCTCAAGAAAATCGTCGCCGAGCAATTGGTCAAGAATCACTACCTGGCCGACGTCAAGCTTGAGGACGGCAAGCCGCGCGGTACGCTCGTCATCACCATCAATAACAATGGCGAGAACGCAGCTTTTACCGAGCTAGCGCGCGTCTCTAAACCAGGCCGCCGCATCTACGTTTCTAGCGCCGACATTCCGAAGGTCAAGCAAGGCCGCGGCATCGTCCTAGTTAGCACTAGCAAGGGCGTCATGACTGGCGCTGAAGCCGCTAAAGCCAAACTAGGCGGCGAAGTATTGCTGAAGGTTTACTAAACCAAATTTCTCTCAGCAGCAACAATAAAAACGCTCCCTACACGAAGGGGCGTTTTTATTTATTAACTTCTATCTATTCTGATAGATTTTGCCAGCGCGGCGGGCCAGATGCCATTGCAACAGGGCGGCAATTACCACCACGCCAGCCACTGGGCCAATCATTGCTAAAGTCGGTATCGTGAAGTCAAAGAATCGGCGTAACAGCGGTACAGCAAAGCTAGTCGACGCTACCAGCAACGCTGCCGCTATATACAGCACTCGCGCTGTCTTGGCACGCCGATCCAGCACCACTCCCAACATTGGCCCCGCCAAAAATACCAAGTATATCCCGAAGAAAGTCGCTACCAACACCGTCATCGTCGATACCGTATCCTGGTCGTGCGGCTGCATAGCGCGCAGCATCAAGTACGTTATCGATACCGCCACACCCGACACCAGCGCAATTGGCGTCACCGCGCCTAGCGTATCGCGCCAAAAATTGTGCGGGTTAATTCGATGATGCGACCGCGGCGGGAAGAGAGTCCACATAATCGTCGGCATCGTCACCAAGAAAATATTCAAAAAAGTAATGTGACGCGGCGCATACGGGTGTATCACGCCCAGCACTAGCGTTACCGCCAGCAGCACCAAACCGTAAATAATTTTATGAAAGAACAGCGTTGCAATTACCTCGATCGCTTGCATGATTTGATTCCCCAAACGCATACCCAGCGGCAATGAATTAAACGAATTATTAAGCAAAATAATATCCGCTACCCGCCGGCTAGCTGGCGCCCCGGCATACATAGCTACGCCAAGGTCGGCTTTTTTGAGTGCTAGAGCATCATTGACACCATCGCCAACCATGCCGGTAAATTGATGGTTTTGCTGCGAGAAGTGGGCGATTAGACGTTCCTTTTGTTCTGGTAAAACGCGCGCAAAAATCGTATGCTGATCGACAGCTGTAGCAAATGCCGGCTCGTCAAGCTCTGCCAGCTCGGCGCCAGTAATTGCCGTATCAGGATTGTTAATTCCAGCAGCGCGCGCCACATACTGAACCGTCCGCGGATTATCGCCGCTGATAACGCGAATGTTTACGCCCTGGCGCTGCAAAAACGCTACCGTATCGACGACGCCATCGCGCAGCAAATTACGCAGCAAAACTACCGCCAACGGCCGGCCGCTGCCCGACTTTAAAGATTTCAATGGTGTATTATTATCATCAAACTCCGCCAGCAACAATACACGCAGACCATCATCAGTCCACTTCTCAATCTGTTGCTGTTCGGCTGTCGATAGCGGCGCCATCCGCGCCACATATTCCGGCGCGCCCATGATAAGCGTCCGAACTCGGCCGTCGACTCGCGCTCTAACGCCAGCAAATTTACGCGCCGAAGAAAACGCTAATATATCATCTACGGTATATTCATAAGGTAAATCAAGCGCAGTGATAATTGCTTGTCCGGTAGCATTACCACCGCTAGTCTCGTGCGCCACCATTGCCGCTAGCTGCTTGACTGGCTCATCATTACCGCCGAAAGGCTCGACGCGCTCCAAAGTAATTTCGTCGCTGGTCAGCGTGCCCGTTTTGTCAGTACATAATATATTAAGCAGCGCCATAGCTTCAATTGCCGACAATTTCTGCGGCAGAACCTTGGCCTGGGCCAATTTTAGCGAGCCAAACGCCAACAGCAGCGAGCTAGCCAGCAGCAACCCCTCTGGCACGATGGTAATAGCACTGGTGATAATCGTTTTTAGGATTCGCACCGACTCGAAACCAGCAATACGGTAGCGCGCGAAAACTAGAAGCGACAACACAATCGCGCAATATGTCAAGAAAGTAATCGCGTTCTGAATCGCTTGCTGCAGCGGCGTCAAGCGCGGCGTATACTGCTTGAGCGTAGCACTGATTGCACCCGCTTTGGTAGCGTCGCCAACCGCCGTCACTCGCACTCGCGCGCTGCCCGCTATCACCGTGGTCGCTGCGTAAACTTCATCATGTTTCTTCTTATCAATTGAGGCTGATTCGCCAGTCAGCATGCTCTCGTTGACCTCTAATCCGCGAGCTGATAGAACTACGCCGTCCGCTGGCAGTTCATCGCCAGCCTCGAGCAGAATCTCGTCTCCAACCTGCAAGGCATCGTACATCACTTCTGCAACTTCATCGCCGCGGACTAATCGTGCTCGCGGCGCGCTCATTAGTTCTAATTGTTTGAGAGCATACTTGGCGCGAACTTCCTGAACAATACCAATTATTGTATTGACAGCAATCACTACCGATATAAACCAAGCATCGCGCCGCTCGCCAGCGTACAATAGCGCTAGCGCCAACAAAAAAATCGCAATGACAATTGGCGACATCAAATTACGGCGAATAATATCTAAATAATCCCGCATTTAACTCGTTCGGAGCCTCCGATAAACAAACTTCGCCGCCGGCCGCCAGCCAGAGCTTGCATCATGATCAGCGCAATAAATGGTGCCGTTTTTGACTTCCTCAACCAAGAAAAGCGCCGGACAATACGGCACCAGCGTCCGATAGAAACGCAAGTCGTCCTGGCTGATATCGCGCCGGCCTGGATAGACCTTGACGAACATATCACGGGCAATTTCCTCGAAATATTGCGGCTGGCCTTTCGGCGGAAAAAATATCTCGGGCCGCACACCCATACGCACCGCCATCTTGCGAATATCGCCCAGCGTCAGCTGCGACGAGCCTTCGATGTAGCAGTATAACTGCTTCTTGGCCGAGAGAAAAAAAGTTGCCAAAGCAGCTTGTCCGCAATCAATCCGCCGCGCCACCACCGTACTCACTTCTAAGGACACGCCAAAGCGGTCTTTGGCTATTTGCTCAATTGCAGCATCGTCAAAGAAATCATTATTCACAATCAAATTATACCATAGAACATTAGGGCATTTACCGAGCTTTGCGCTACAATAAAATAGATGGAAAAGTTCAAAACTCGCTACAATAAGCTTAATTCTGCTCAAAAAAAGGCCGTTGATACTATCGACGGGCCGCTGCTAGTCGTCGCTGGCCCGGGTACTGGCAAGACCGAGCTACTCAGCATGCGCGCTGCCAATATTCTGCGCGCCACCGACACGCTGCCCGAAAATATCCTCTGCCTAACTTTTACCGATAGCGGCGCTAACGCTATGCGGGCGCGTCTAGCATCAATCATTGGTACCGATGCTTACAAAGTAGCAATCCAAACTTTTCACAGTTTCGGCACCGAAATAATCAACCATCATAGCGAGTATTTTTATCGCGGCGCTGATTTTTCGCCAGCCGACGAAGTAGCGACCTACTCGATTCTAACTGATATTTTCGAGGAGCTCGACTACAATAATCCGCTAGCCAGCAAAATGAACGGCGATTTCACGCACCTGCGCGACACGGCGCAAGTAATCAGCGAGTTAAAGCAGGCTGGCCTATCTAGCAGCGAACTGTTGCAAATCATCGACAGCAACGAGAGTTTGCTTGACACTATCGAGCCAGAGCTCGCAGCTATTTTCGCTAATCGCATCAGCAAAACCACTATCGCCCTGCTACCGCCAATTGCCAACAAAATCGCCGAATTGCCAGCGCCGCAATTGCCGCCAGCTATCGCACCGCTAGCCGACGCTTTGGCATTAAGTATGGCGCGCGCCTTCGACGAAGCAGTCGCTAGCAACAAGACAACGCCGATCACCGCCTGGCGTAACGCCTGGCTCGAAAAGGACGCTCGCGGCGAGTTCGTATTCAAAGACCGCAAACGCCACGCGAAATTACACGCCGTCGCGCCGATTTATGATCAATATCTCGCCGAGATGCGCCAAGCCGAGCTATTCGACTACGACGACATGATTCTCAATGTCGTGCAAGCGATTGAGCAGTATCCAGACCTGCGCTTCAATCTGCAAGAACGCTACCAATACATCATGGTCGACGAATTTCAAGACACCAACCTAGCACAGCTGCGTATTCTCTTCAACCTGACAGACACACCGCATGGCGATGCGCCAAACATCATGGCGGTAGGCGACGATGATCAGGCAATCTACAGTTTCCAAGGCGCCGATGTCGGTAACATTCATCGTTTTCGTAAGCGATACCCCAATCACGCCAGCGTTGTTTTGACCGACAACTACCGCTCGTCGCAAGAGATCCTTAACCGCGCCCGTGAAATTATCGTTCAGGCTAGCGGCCGCCTAGAAACATCTATGGATATCGACAAGCAGTTGCAAGCACATACTAACGACGCTAACAGCCAAGTTACACTATCCGCACTGCCAAGCCGCCAGGAGGAATTCGCCTGGATCGCCGAATCAATCCAAGAGAATATCACAAAAGGTATAAAACCATCAGAAATCGCCGTCATTGCTCGGCGCCACAGCGATTTGATTGCGCTGCTACCGTATCTGAATCACGCTGGTATTGCTGTTAATTACGAGCGCCGCGATAATGTTCTCGACGATGAGCGCATCCAGCTGCTAGAGCTAATGACGCGCGTTTGCGTCGATATTGCAGCAGGCGAGCACGACGAAGCCAACAGCCTGCTGCCCGAGCTGGTAGCCCAGCCAATGTTCGGCTTTGACAGCGAAGCTATCTGGCGGCTAAGTTTACAAGCCTACCGCAACCGCACCAACTGGCTTGAGGCGATGCTGACGTCGCCGACTTTTCAACCGCTAGCCAAGTGGCTGCTCGACCGCGCCAAGGCTAGCCTGACCGAGCCGCTCGAAACTTTCCTAGACACGCTCATCGGCGTGCCGCAAAACTACACAGCCAACGACGACACCGACGACGATAATGATGATAACAACGCCGCGCGCAAACCAATCGAGCCGCACCGCAACACCTTCACTTCGCCATTCTACCAATATTATTTTAACAGCGATATTCTTGGCAGTTCACCCGATACTTACCTAACTGCCTTGGAAGCGCTGCAAACCTTGCGCAGTAAATTGCGCGAGGGTGCGCCAGACGGCACACTGCTAGCCAGCGACTTCTTGACGCTAATCGACACCTACCGCCAGCTTAATATCCCCGTCGTTAGCATCCGGCGCGCCAGCGAGGCCGCTCAGCATGCCGTCAACCTGATGAGTGCTCACAAGTCCAAAGGCCTAGAGTTCGACACCGTTTACGTCATCAACTCAATCGACTCGATATGGGGCGAACGCGTGCGCAGTCGCAGCCGCTTGATTGGCTATCCAGAGAACTTGGCTATCTCGCCAAACGCCGATAGCTATGACGAACGCATTCGCCTGTACTTCGTGGCCATGACCCGCGCCAAACGCCAGCTTTACCTGAGCTATGCCCGCAGCGACGACACCGCCAAAGACACGCTCAAAGCTAGTTTTCTGGCTGGCACCAATTTGCAAGAAATCGACCGCCAGCCGAATAGCACCGCCGCGCTCGCCGAGCAAAGCGAAATCGTCTGGCACGACCACTTAACTGCGCCGATTAACCGCACTATGAAAGAGCTGCTAGCGCCAACGCTCGAAAATTACAAGCTATCTGTCACGCACCTCAATAACTTTATCGACGTTACGCGCGGCGGGCCGCAGAACTTTTTGCTAAATAATTTGCTGCACTTCCCGCAGGCCAAAAGCGCCAACGCCATCTACGGCACCCTGATTCACACCGTTTTGCAGCACGCGCATAGCCATTTAGCGGCCAGCGGTACCCGCAAACCAATCGAGGATATTACCGGCGAATTTATCCGCCTACTACACCAGCAAAATTTAAGCGACGCTGATCTGGCATTGTATAGCAAGCGCGGCATCGAGGCGCTCGAAGCCTTCCTGAGCGCCAAATACGGTACTTTCACACCGTCGCAAAAGCCCGAGCTTAGCTTCGCCGGGCAGGGCGTCGTTCTCGGCCAAGCCCGCCTGACTGGTTCGCTCGACCTAGTTGATATCGACAATCAGACCATCACCGTCACCGATTACAAAACCGGCAAACCGTCAACTTCCTGGACCGGCAAGTCAGACTACGAAAAAATCAAGCTCCACAAATACCGCCAGCAACTGATGTTCTACGAGCTGCTCTGCGCTAACTCGCGCGACTACGCGAAATACGATTTCGGCGGCGCCGTACTGCAGTTTGTCGAACCAGACTCCCGCGGCGACATCTGCCAGCTCGACGACCGCTTCAGCCGCGACGAGCTCGCCGACTTCCAGCGCTTAATTGCCGCTGTTTGGCGTTGTATCACTACGTTAGAGCTGCCAGACATCAGCAGCTACCAAGCAAGCTACCAGGGAATGATACAATTCGAGAAAGATTTGATATCAAGTGAATACCTAGCTCGCAGATAGCCGAGATTAGTTACTCGACAAGCTGATTTTCGCCAATCATCGCTTTATGCCGTAATTTTAACAAATCTATTTGACATTTTATCCTAATATTGGTATGCTTTTGTTCATGGAGCGAGACTAGACTCAGTGAGAAACTGGGTCATGGTAGCGCTCCTGCACGGAAGCGCTATTTAAAATAGTTTCCGCTCCTTTTTGCCTCTAGATGGGGCGGAAAGGAGGTGAAAACCTCGTGGGCTTTTTCTCCGACAGGTCCACAGCTGCGTATCGCCGCGCAGCTGAAGCCGTTCAGGCTGGCAACCCCACCACCGAGCAGCGCGAAATGAACGAGCGCGCTGCTAAGGTAGCTGGTACGAACAGTGTCGGTAGCGACGCACGTGCTGCCAAGGAGGGTAGGCTGCTTCCTAGGAAGTGAAGTAATTACACTCACGAATGACGGCTCGGGGCGTGCACCCCGAGAACCGCTGGCACCAGGCCAGCAAAGGGCGTCCGTCCGCCCCTATACCTCCGCTACAGGCGACGTACGTATACCATCCTCACCTCCGGGTGGTATGCTGTCAGCGGAATGGTAGGCACTACGAGGGTCGTTAAAACCGATAACGACCTGGTCTACCATCGGAACGGAATCTGCGTGCCTGGATCGCTGCCGTTCTTAAACTTCAGGGCTAGAGCATTACGCTCGCCCATGGCGCGACTCGCGTTTCTACTCAAGGTTAGGCCAGTCTTTGGCTTATTCCCAGTAGAACCGCTAGAGTCCCCAGCCGCCCCTATCTCAATGGCGAGATAGGGGCTTTTTCTTTTTTGTGCTAAAATAACAGGGATGACATCATTTTGGGACAACCTACCGCAGCCATTTTTCATCTTGGCACCCATGGAAGCCGTCACTGACGTGGTGTTTCGCCATGTCGTCAAGCAGGCGGGCGTGCCCGACGTGTTTTTCACCGAGTTTGCCAATGCCACCGGCTGGGTGCATGCTGGCGACAAAGCTATCGCTGGGCGGCTCATCAAAACCGACGACGAACATCCATTAGTCGCCCAAATCTGGGGCGGCGAGCCGGGCGACATGGAGCAATTTGCCGCTCACTGCGCCAAACTCGGCTTTGACGGCATCGACATCAACATGGGCTGCCCCGCCAAGTCCGCTATCAAATCTGGGGGAGCAGCGCTGATCCGCCAGCCCGACGTAGCTATCGCTGCCATCGCCGCCGCCAAAACTGCTGGATTGCCAGTCAGCGTCAAAACACGGCTGGGCTATACTTATATCGACGAATGGCGCGAATGGCTTAGCACCTTACTCGCGCAAAACCTCGCCAACTTGACTATTCACCTCCGTACCAAAAAAGAAATGAGTAAAGTCCCAGCGCACTACGAGCTCATCGACGACATCGTCAAACTACGCGATGAAATCGCTCCGCAAACTCTCTTGACCATCAACGGCGACATCCGCAACCGCGCCCACGGCGAGGAGCTCGCCCGCCAGCACCCCGGCGTTAACGGCCTGATGATCGGACGGGGAGTTTTTAGCGATCCGTTTTGCTTTCGAGAAAGGGAATTATCGTCGGGCGTTGAAGATAAGCGGGTGGCAGTCGGCGGGGCGGCGCCCGCTTCTGAACAAATCT
>CAUTSQ010000038.1:0-8725 GCA_963541395.1 uncultured Candidatus Saccharibacteria bacterium
AAGATTCTGCTAGTACATTTCGTAGTATTCATTATGGCGGAAGTAGCTCAGTTGGACAGCCGTGAGCATCAAAAATAGCGCTCGCTCTAACCAACTGACAAGATTCTGCTAGTACATTTCGTAGTATTCATTATGGCGGAAGTAGCTCAGTTGGTTAGAGCGCTGGATTGTGGCTCCGGAGGCCGTGGGTTCGAATCCCATCTTTCGCCCCAAATAAAACACCCGGTTTTCTTCATTAGTCTCGGGTGTTTTATTTGACTCTAAATCATAAATACTATCGGTTGAACGGGTCGCGCGATGGTTTAATCGGCTCAGTGAAAGTACGCGACGGAACGTCCGGTTCGGTTGTAGGCGTGATGAGCGACGATTTATTTGTCTGCGTCGTTCCTCCCTGTGAGTTTGCATCAGAAACTCGCGAGCTTTGCGGTTGGCGGCTATCGGTTATTTGCGTTCCATTAGCATTGGCTGCGGCGATTTGCTGGTCTTGCCACGCTTTGCGATAAGCGTTTCTGACTCCAGAATCCTTGTATGCGCCGATATATTGCCGGTTAGTGTTGGTGCTTTGGCGCTGCTGGAAGCTGTTTTTGGCAATCCTGCCGCCAACCTGCGGCTTGTTATTGGCTAATCCGCTTGAATGCATAGCATCGCTCTGTGTGCTATTAGTTGAGAAGCGGTCAAATAAACGTCCCATGCTTTTATTATACACTAACGTAATGATATAATGTATAGCGCGCGGGTGTAGTACAGCGGTTAGTATGCGAGTTTTCCAAACTCGAGATCGGAGTTCGATTCTCCGCACCCGCACCAAAATATTTGCCCCGATAGCTCAGCTGGTGAGCCCTCAGCGACAAAAATCGCATAGCTCTATCCAGCTTCTGTCTAAGCGAATCGGGCGACTAAATACATTTTCAGAGTGCCCCGATAGCTCAGCTGGATAGAGCAGGAGACTTCTAAGCTCAAGGCCGCAGGTTCGAACCCTGCTCGGGGTACCATTATTTAACTAGCTGATAATAAAAACTCATCGCAATGATGAGTTTTTTACATGGAGTTTCGTGGAGGGCCAGGAGGGGCTCGAACCCTCGACACCCTGCTTAAGAGGCAGGTGCTCTAACCAGCTGAGCTACTGGCCCTTATCTTTTCATTATAGCATAGATAGAGGTAAAAGTAAATATGAACGCTAGGAATTTTCGGTCTGTTGGGTAGTCAAATGATGACGCTTACTCTTGCTAATTCTGTGAAAATCGACGATAATATACGAATAATGCCAGAGTTGAATCAAATTGGCGCCCACTTGCGGGCAGGTGTTATACGTGCACAGCGGCAGTCTGATGAGCGGCAACAAATACTTGGTCAGGCTGATAAAATTAATGTCGTTGGTGCTGGCGGCATGCTGACGGCGGCTTACGAGCAGCTGCGTAACGCCGCTGAAAATACCGAGGAGCACTTGCTGCTACAAAATGCTATCCGGCGGTTTTTCAAACAATCGTTTATTGTTCGCGATGAGGCGTTGGTCCGCAAAAGCGGCGAAGAATTGGTGGTTGAATTGACTTTTGCGGGATATTTGCCCAACGATAGCGTGTCGCGCAGCCAAATCAAAGAGATTTCAAAACTAGCAACAGCGCACTATAAAGCGTATGAAAAGCTGATTGCTGATCGTTCAATCAATTTGGATCGTTCTTCGGCATGGCTGCTAGAAACTCTGTCGGTATTGGCGGCGAATGTATTGGTTGATCATGCAGGCGATCATGCGTTTATTGATTTTGCGTATGAATATTTCGAGACAGCAATTCCGCGGGATGCGCTGCAATCGACTTCGGCTGATGAATACGGAGCCGCGCTTTATGTGGCTATTCAGCAGGCGCTGATGAAGAGCGACGCAGCCACGGTGCGCGCAGGGCTATTGGTGCGTTATGGAACGAGCGTTGAGTCGCTTGAGGCTTTTGTTGAATTTAATCGTAAAATTGATAAGATGCTGCACAGCACGTCGGTTGAAGAGCTGCGCCGTGTGGTTGATCGGCAGGGGGCGCCGCTGCGTGTTATTCGCCATATGATGGAGACGCAAGACGACTTCCCGGCGTTGTTGCAAAAGCGCGAGGCATTTCTCGACGAATTTGAGCGGCAAGTGAACCGTGAATACTCTAGCATGATGGCGCGAATTAACCGGGCCATTATGCGCAGCGTGGTCTTCTTGGTAATTACTAAGTTTTTGATTGGCATCGCTATTGAAGTGCCGTATGACCTGTGGGCGCACGGACAAATTGAGTGGTTAGTATTGATGATCAATTTGTTCTTCCCGCCTATATACATGGTGTTGCTGCGCTTAACGCTGAATGTGCCGGGATACGCAAATACCGAAGCGCTGATTAAACGGGTCGATCAGATGCTCTACGGCGGCGATAATACTGTACTGATGCGGCGGCAATTAGCGGGACGGACGTATAGCTCAATGTTTTCGATTATGTACGGCGTGATGAGCCTGGCGGTGTTCGCGCTGGCGACTTGGCTGCTGACGTTGATTGGTTTTTCACCAGTGCATATTATTATTTTCTTTGTATTTTTCTCGGCGGCGAGCTTCCTAGGCTTTCGCTTGAGCCGGTTGATTCGCGATCTCGAGATTGTACGCAGCGCTAGCAACGGCTTTACCTTTGTACGCGATACGCTGTATTTGCCGTTTGTGGTCGCTGGCCGGTGGATGAGTGATAAATACGCGCAGGTTAATATTGTGTCGATGGTGTTGGATATGTTAATCGAATTACCGCTCAAAACCATTTTGCGCAAGATCCGGCAATGGGCAGCTTTTATTGATGATAGAAAGGACAGTATATCATGAAAGAGTTAAACGGCAAGGAACTGCAAGGTTTTATTAAGCAGCGCCAAGCGCGTCAAGTACGAAATCTACGCCAAGAATATGGTGTGGTACCAAAACTAGTTATTATAATGAGCAAAAACGCTAGCCAAGCGATTCAAACGTATGTTCGGATGAAAACACGTTACGCAGCAGATATCCTGATTGATGTTGACGTACAAGCAGTCGCGCAAGCTGATATAGTAGCGGCGATTGAGCAAGCTAATAACGACCTAGCGGTGCAGGGGATAATTTTGCAATTGCCGATTGATGACGTGTCGCAGACCGAAAAGCTGTGCCAATTAATCGCGCCAGAGAAAGATATCGATGGTTTAGGGGCTAATAGTATCTATCCGAGCGCTACCGCGCAAGCAATCGATTGGCTATTGGCTGGGTATAATATCGAGCTATCGGATAAGCAAATTGCTATCGTGGGCCGCGGTAAGCTTGTCGGAGCGCCGCTCGAAAAAATGTGGCAGCAGCGCGGTCTAAACGTGCAGGTCTACGACAAGACGAATCCAGCTACCGCAGACAGTTTGCAAAAATGTAACGTAATTGTAACGGCGACCGGCGTGCCGCACTTGATCACCTCCGAAATGATCGCGCCAGAAACAGTAGTGGTGGATGCTGGTACGGCGAGCGAAGGCGGCGTATTAGTCGGCGATGTTGACAACGCGGTTCGCCAGCGCAGCGATATTACAATTACACCGCAAAAAGGTGGTGTCGGTCCGTTGACGTACACAGTATTGTTTGATCATCTGATTGAGGCGTGCTTACGGCAAGTCGGTAAGTTATAGTAATTCTATCGCTTATCGTTCAGTGCTTCTTTGGCGTGGATGACAACTTGGCTAGGTGTTAGATTAGCCTTGACGATATAACTATGAATACCTAGGTTACGCAGCTCGGCAGGTGCCTCTTCTTCGCCTAGGTTGGTTAGAATGATAACTGGCGTATTAGCATTAGCGGGCTGCTGGCGGATTTTTCGCAGCGCTTCGGTGCCGTTCATATTCGGCATTTGCAGATCAAGCAAAATGATGTCAGGATTAGCATGCTGAACCACTTTAACGCCAGTCTCGCCGTCGCTGGCAGTGACTACATCAAATCCAGCCGCCTCGAACTTCATCCGGTACATTTGGTTGATTACTTGATCGTCCTCGATAATAGCGATAGTTGTCATGTTTTTATAATAGCATATCCCAGTTACTTTTCGAGTAAGCCCTAGCGTTATCGTCGAGAAAAGTGTACTATAAAGGCAATGAAGCGGTTTTTTGGTAGAGTTCGCCGTCCATCGTATCGTTCGCAACAAGTTGTGGACGTTCTGACGCGCAAAATGGTTGATGCCAAAGACATTGATACATTGCTAAATAGCTATTTAGAAACTTTTGTTAATGTACTGCAAGTACGTTTTGCTGGCGTGGCTTTTTGCGATCAATATCACCAGCCGTATATTGCTGGCAAGCGTAACGTACCGGCATGGTTAGACTCGCAGACGCTTGGTTCTGGCGACATTGGTGATTATGCTCGATATGGTATTGCAGCAATCTTACCGCTATGCGTTGCCGATCAGAAAATTGGTTGCCTGGTAATTGGCGAGCGGCGTGATGGCTGCGAGATTCGCAGTAAGGAATTTGAGCTGTTTGATGTTTTGGCGCGTAATCTATCGGTGGCGCTTTTGAACATGTTTCGCCTAGAGGAGATTCGCCGCTTAGCTGGAAATTTAGAGAAGGAAGTCGATGAGGCGACCAGTCAGCTGCGCCAGTCCAACAAAAGATTGCAGGCCCTGGATGCCACTAAAGATGAGTTTGTCAGTATGGCCAGCCACCAGCTGCGGACGCCGCTGACCAGCGTGAAGGGCTACCTGAGTATGGTTCTCGAGGGCGACGCTGGCGAGATTACACCGCCGCAGCGGCAGCTGCTAGAAGAGGCTTTTCGCAGCAGCGAGCGGATGGTGCGATTGGTTAGTGATTTTTTGAACGTGAGCCGTTTGCAGACTGGTAAATTTATTATCAATCGCACAGCGGTTAATTTGTCGCAGCTGGTTGCCGAAGAGGTTGCGAACGTAGATCAGGTGGCAAATACGCATAAGGTCAAGGTCACGTATCGCCAGCCAGCGCGCTTTCCGCTGCTGTATCTAGACGACACCAAGATTCGCCAAGTTATTATGAATTTCATTGATAACGCTATTTATTATTCACCAGACGCTAATACGGTAAAGGTCCGATTGTCAATTGAAGATGGCCAGGCAGTTTTGCGGGTAATCGATAAGGGAATGGGCGTATCGCCATCTGCCAAGAAAAAGCTCGGCACTAAGTTCTTTCGCGGCGACAACGCTCGGCGGCAGCGGCCGGACGGCACGGGGATCGGCTTGTTCTTGGCGAAGAAAGTAGTCGAAGGGCATGGCGGTACGATGATTTTCGAATCGGAGCTCGGCAAGGGTAGTACTTTTGGCTTTCGGCTACCGATTGCGGAGTTAAAGTCGCCGCCAGCTCTAGACGGCAGCAAAGCATAAATGGTATACTTTTATTTATGAAGAGGAAGATGGGATTTATCATAGGCGGCGGCCTGGCGGTTATAGCAGCTGTTGTCGCTGCGGTAGCACTGGGATATCTTTACGGCGGCGTAAAAACGCCAGAACAGCGCGCGCTGGTTTACTATAATGTGTGCGGAAATGATATCATTGATAAGTTTAATGGTAGTATATCTTCCCCTGATAATCTAAAGAAGATTGCTGGCGAAATAGAAAAAAAGAATCACTATGCTGATGACGCCACGTGTGTTGTTGCTTTGTATTTTTATCATACGACCGCAGATGCGAACGGTCATAGCCAGAAGACGGACGATTTATATAACAAAATAAAAAACCTGTCAGATAAAGGAATATACGCTAGCGGCAGGCTGAAGGTGCCAGTTAATGTTGAGCAGTTAAATTTGCTGCGCAGCAAGCAATCAGTTCCGGAGAATAAGCAATAATGCACAAGGGGCTGCTGCGTGGCTTGAAGTGGTGGCTTAGCTGTTTTGTTATTGTGGCAGCAGCAGGTATTGTTTGCTTGCTGAGAAGCGATACGTCGTATGCAGTTTATGGTTGGAATTCTGGACGTAACGATATGGAGAAGCAAGCTTGGGGCGGCGATCCTTGCGGCGATTATATTAATCACCCGTGCGCTGTCTGGTGGGCGTCTTATCATAATACGAACTATTTCAGTATGGTGGGGTCTTCGCCGACCAACCCGATCGAGATGGACTGGAATGCAACGACACTATACTTTACCATACGAGGCTCGTGGAATACCCAACGATTTCGTAATCCAATTAGGATTTACTCTCTTTTCACTTTCAACGGGCAGGGCAGGTCTGTTTGGGTAACTAATCCAGCAGGTCATATAGACGGCAATGGCAATTATTTCTTTAATAGGGGTTATTATGGCGGCGGTGGTCCTGAATATCAATGGATAAACGGTGAAAGCGAATGGGATCAATTAAATCTAGGAGCTGACGTTAACGGTGTCGCTCAACCTGGCGGCCCGTCAGAGCTGGTTACGTTTGGTGCGAAAAGCTGTCTGGCGGTCATGAGAGGTAATAAAGTATACACTTATAGCGGCTCTCATGTTAACTGCGGTACCGATAATATCTCGCTGTGGGTACGCCGTAAACCGCGACCTAGCGGCTGGAAGGTCCAAGGCGAAAGCTATATCTATAATCGTTCCGACAACAAGACTTATGCGAATTATAATAATTCCAATGCCTTTGGTACTTCTCGCCCGTACGCCGAGCGGCATCTAGACGGTAAGCCTGATGTCTTTCCTGGAAAACAGGCCGAATTTATAGCGACTCTTCGGAATACTCCATATTCAAATTATCAGCATACAAATTCTAGCGTACAAGTAGTTATAGAATCGGCATATTTTAATAATCTGCACGATGTTGCTAGCTGTGCCGGTAAGGATTGGCGCCATTGCGGTGGTAGCAATAATGGACATAGAGTTCTCATTGCACGCGGAGCGGTCAGTAATATTTATAATAATAAATGCCGGTCAGCGCTTAATAACTTAGTGCAAAGTCCTAATAATACAAATACTTGGAGTGGTCGAGACGGCGACGATTGTATGAAGATTCGCGCGCCTAGCGACGGCAGTCGAGCGGGGTCTTATATATGTACGCAGATATGGTGGTCATGGCCAAATTCAGTAGCAGGCGGGGGTTGGGCTTCGAGCGAACCTGCCTGCGCAAGGGTGGCTTCGGACTTTAATTTGGTGCCAGGAGTTGGTTCGGCGGGTGGGTCAACGGCTATTGGCGTACTAGAACAAGGTAATGCGACAACGCTAGATAGCACCATATACAATACGGGCGGGCGTCGAGAAGCTGGCGGCAGTAGTGATGCCGATGTCTTTACGTTTGCCTTCACTGGATCGGCCGCGGAAATGTCGGATGGTCAACTGGGCAGTATACTAAATGGCATATTCAATAAGAATGACGGAGACAGGCATTATGCCGATACGACCTATGGCGCAGGCGTGAATACATGCTCTTGGCTCAACTCTCAGCCTCAGTTGTCTGGTAAAATTAGCGATTGTACGCCAACAAATAACAAGCAGAGTGCTTTTGACAGGACTGAAGTTATTGATACGTCGGCGCTTGATACGGCACGATACAAGATTGGCGATGTAATTTGCCGGGTAGCTACTGTTAATAAGTATAACTGGGATACAACGGGAGATTCTTCAAAACGCCGCGTATCGTATCCGCGTTGCTACCGTATTTCCAAGAGGCCAATGGTACAAATCTGGGGTGGCGATGTGCGTGTCGGGTCGAGCAATATCGCGAATGCTTTAATCACCCAGCAGTATAAGTCGGGCATCTATACTGGCGGCGCGCGTACGCTGACTATGAGTGGCAATACTCATTCGATCGGCAGCTGGGGTGAGTATGGCATGTTTGCGCCAGAAATTTCCTCGTATAGCCGGTCAAATGTTGTGTCGGCATCAGGAGGTGCTCTTTCTGGCATGGGTACGACATCGCGGTTGGGCATAGCGGCAGATAGCGAGTTAAATGGTCTAACATTTGCCAATAATAAGGCTAGATATGGGCAATGGGGAACTATTGGCGCGCAAAATACTGTCAAATCTAGTTATTTTGGCACCCAGCGTCCGTTGGCGGGCGAGAATATCTCGCTTAACGGACTGGACGGTTCGTACAAATTGTCATCGTCGCGAGCAATCGTGAATTTGTCGGGCGGCACTATTGGGATGGGTAGGTCGGTTATCATTGATGCCGGTGACAAGACGGTGGTCGTAGACGGCGACATACGTTATGATACTGGTAATTTCTCTAGCGCTAGTCAATTGCCGCAGGTTGTAATTTATGCGCGCAATATCATTGTTAAGGATAACGTGACTAATATCGATGCTTGGCTAATTGCTTCGGGTACTAATGCCGGCGTGGGCGGTGTAATTTCTACCTGCGAAGTTGACGAGAGCGGTGTTCGATCAGCATTGATCCGATCTGATTATACTAGCGGATTGAAATCGACGGTTTGTGACAAGCCGTTACAGATTAATGGGGTAGTGTCGGCGCGTGTTTTGCAGCTGCGCCGTACTTACGGGGCTGACGGTTCGGCTGGCAATGAGAATGGTTATACCACGCCAGCGGAGATTATTAACGCGCGGATGGATACGTACTTGTGGGCCTATAATAAAGCTAACGCAAACAGTTCTATTTCAACCGACACCACAACCGAGCTGCCGCCGCGGTATTAGCAGTTGTTTATTGCGCAAATAAGGCCAATCTGTTAAGATATCTGTAAGTGCGGCCTTATCGTCTAACGGTTAGGACACCAGGTTTTCATCCTGGCAATCCGGGTTCGATTCCCGGTAAGGTCACCAT
>CAUTSQ010000039.1:0-7988 GCA_963541395.1 uncultured Candidatus Saccharibacteria bacterium
AGCAAAATCAGCGTTTTGAGTTTTTTCCTGGTGATATACAACCAGGCACGTTGTATGAATGACATAGATCTCCTTTCTTGGTTCTATGCCAGTGTAGCAGGGGTATGTGAAGGGAATGTGAAATGGACAACGAAATCACGACGGATTATTTTTCATTGATCAAGAGATAAGGACAAAAATATGAATTTAACACCTTAGAATTGCTTAATTTGTCATTATACTTCAGGACAAAATGTCTTAATGGATGATGACATTTTTAGGTTGTAATTGCTCATTTCTTCTCAAGCGCTGCGACTCGCTTCTTCAAATCATCCAGTTCGGCGCGGAGTTCGTTGGTGCTTACTGCGGGGCTGCTTGGTTCTGTCTTTTTAGTTTTAGCATCTTTTTCTTGCTGGGCTTTTTGCTTCTTGCTTGCTTTTACGGCAATATATGTAGAGATAGCGCTACTTGATACTACGATAATAATACCTATCATAGATACTATGTCTAGGGGCTTGATTTCCATATATATTCCTTTGTTTATGATTTATTGTTAGGTTTATTATACACCCTGCTGTAGTATGCGGCTAGTAGGTTGAGGCTGGCTAACTCTATACTGTAATTTATAGAGCCGTATAGAATAGTGAGACTTAGCAGAGACCCTGCTATCAAAAGATTTCATAATACTTTCCCAAGGAAAATAGGCTAGTTGTTCGGTATCTTAAGTCAGATACCAGTGACACCAGCCCAAGTCACTCGCATTTATTCAGATGGATTTCTCCAATCTAGGAGATGCGTACTCCTCACTGTTGTCCTACTGCTGTCTCTCGATCTCGATGACGTGGACACCGAGACGTTCCTTACGCAGTGGGTAGATCTTGCGGAGGAGGTGAAGCGCCTCCTCTGCGTCCCTAGCCTGCGGCACAATCTGGCGCCACGGTTCTGCCGCCAGCATGTCGGCGAAGTTGTTATAGATGCGGATCGACTTGATTCGCACCACACCGGACGTGTGCCCGGTTTCGAACTGTAGCAGTTCCCCAGCCTTCAACCGCTTGATGCTGTTGTAGCCGACCCTCACTTCGAGAGTCTTCTTGCCGGACATGATTGCGTCGTAGTACGGACGCTTGATGCGCATCTTACGCATAGGCACTCCTTCCTTGTCGAGACTGGTTCCCCACTGTTGCACGACACTATTCGGTGCGTATCCTCCTGGGAACACTCCTTCGAGAGTCCAGCTGTGACGCTGGAGGCAGGAGATCTGCCACGGCTCGGGAACCAAGTGGACGTACAGTTTGTGACCATAGTCTTCCAACAGTCCTTGCAGGTCGATAATGAGCGCCTCAAAAGCTGCTTCCGACTTCGCCACGAGAGGCATCAGCTTGATAGGCTGCCCCTTCTTAGGAGTAGCTCCGGCAACGCCGACCACCTTACCGTCGCACTCAGCGATGAAAATGATCTTGAACTTGGCGTTGACATCGCCAAGCTCCCGGCGACGGTAGCCAGCGAACAGGGCGTCAACCCAGTCGTTATCCACACCGTTGAAAGCATCGCTCATCTGCGACAAGATGAGAGCTCGCGCGCTGTCGGCGTGCTGACTCTCGTCAAACGGAACCACAGAGATGTTCGGCGAGTCGAACCCCGCCTCGTTGACGAGCTGCTTGTACAGCATGTGCTCATCGACGCCAATCTTGTAGTGGTCCTTCGCCGTGCCAGTGATGTGGAAGCCCTTCTTGAGAAAGAACCCCAGCGCTTTCTGGTTCGGAGCTGCCACGGTGCAGTAGATCTGTCTCGAACCGAGACTACGGGCAAAATCTTCGGCGTGCTTGAGCAGCGTGCTACCGATTCCCAGCCTCCCTCGGTACGCCGCGTCAACAATGAGAGGACTGATCTTGGCAGTCCCCTGTTTCTTGTTGACAACGTGAACGATTCCTGCCGGCTGTCCGTCACTCTCGGCGATGAACATATACTGCCCAGAGGAAAACTGACCGACGTGGTCAACGCCGCCTGCGATGTGCGTATCAAAGATACGCCGTGCGTGCGCACGGTGGTCCCCGTCGTAGAACGGAGTGAGCGCCCGGATCATAAGATCCGCGACGAAATCGAAGTCGTCCGCTCTTGCGGGGCGCACAACGATGTTGCCGACTGATGCTTCAGTCATGATACACCTTCCTGTGACGGCTACGATTTTTGACGTAACCTGGTTGTATAGGACAAGATTCTATTCAGAATCTGATATATATATATATCAATAATGGAATAAGAATACAAGCATAACTACATTAGTTCAAATTCAATTCCAATGATTCCATTTTGCTTTTGATCGTGGAGAGAATAGAATTCGTTGATTTGATTCTCCAGCCATTCAACACTCTCGCCGCCGAACTTACGCGGATCATTATGCGAGAATAAATCATGAAACGTTGCGTAGCGTAGTAAACCAATTACTTTAACAGTGGCAGTCTGACTAGGATTGTCTCGATTGGTAAAAATTATTTGGTCGCCTATTTGAATTTTCTGGCGCTTTTCATCGTATAGTCGTGACTCGATGGTTTTATTGCCAGAGGTGATAGCGTTAAAGGGTTCGGTAGCTAATTTTAATTGATGCGTCGTCATAGTAGGTTATTATAACAGAATTAAATGGCACGCAACTAGTGAGGGCGCGAAGCATCCACCGCCCCGCGCCCCAACCTATCCATTATCCCTGGAGACCTACGCCCCTGGCGCTGGTTTTGGCGTATCTTTCTTCGGTTCGGCGGCCTTTTCGAATTTGGCGTTCTTGATTTCTTTTTCTAGGACGGAGCCTGCCACGAAACGAACTTTGGCCTCCTCGATGAGGCTGGGATTGACGTCTTTTTCCTCAAGGACGCCTTTGGATTTGAGGGTGACATGGAAGTAGCCCAGCTCGCCCAAGTGGACGCTGTGGCCTTTGGCGAGCAGCGCTGCCAATTCCTTGCCCAGGATGGTCAAGACTGCTTGGATATCTGTTTTGCTAACAGTGGTAGAATGGCGGGCGATGTTATCAGCGAGCTCGGGGAGGTTGATGCGGCCGGACTCCGACTCGCGGGCATAATATCTAGCTGGTTCGGTTGGTTTGGCTGGATTTTTTAGTTTCGCAACTCGATATTTGATAGGCATAATTACTCCTTAATATACGCGTTTATGTGATGCAAACTGCGCGCTATACGGTTACGTGCGTACGTGCAGCCAACCTCACGCGCCGGACGACCCAATCTTACGCGTATCATTTCCAAATCTTACGCCTATGATTTTCAAATCTTCCACGTATGATTTGTGAATCTTCCGTGTGAGATTTTCGTTTTATCTGGGCGATTGCGGGAGAGGTGTACTCGTCTCCAAGTGCTGGCGCCTAATGGGCAGCAGTTTATACTTGGTGAGTGGCAGTCTTCATTTGGCAGGTGGGGTAATTTTTGCTTGGCGAGTGGCAATATTCACCCGACAAACAAAAAAGCGCCGCCATAACACGCGAACTCCCCGCAAGCTATGTCATCGGCCCACCTCCTTTCGGATTACAAACATCCCCTTGCTGATGGCAGCGCGCGGATGTTGGTTATGATTTTATTTTAACATGGGCGGGTGGGAAATTACCATAGGCTTGCTGCGATTTTTGTAAGATTGCTTGACTTCAGTTCTTATTATTGATATATATATCAGCTTCTGCAATCACAGGGGCTGGCGTTTCGCCCGAGTCAATCGGGCTTGAGGCGTCCCACTTCGCGGAGAATTGCGATTCTCTGCCCGGCTCCAGAAGGAGTTATCATGAGCGAGGGAGACATCAGGTGTGGCGACGACTGTATTCTCAGGCGATTGTCCAGCGGACAGCACTATGTCACAACACCAAGTGAGGCTCCCACTGGATCCCAGGTGTATGAGTGCAATTTCGACTCAGACTTGAGGTATCAGATTCTGTCTCACAGTACGGTTGTGATTCACCGTAAGTCTCAGTGCCCGTCCTGCCAGGGGCGATCTAACAGCCCTACTGAAGAGCCTGGGCGATTTGACGGCAGAAGTGCAACAGTGTACCGCTCTCCTGGCACGACTAACGTGATCTACGGTGGCAGAAATGGCAATGTTCCCGGTGACGGACATGGTCATGTTAAAGCGACAGGCGGTCCCACTGGGGAGAGCGTTGTTTTCTGGAGACTTCCCGAGGACGAAGGTGGTCAGACGATTGTCGACAACTCGTGGTATATCACTGGAGGCAACGACCTGCGATGACAGAGCTTAAACTCTGGAGTCATTGACCTGGACAAATCATAAAACTGTCCACATTTCCTAGATTTAGCTTATAATTTAGACTATGAAAAATAACATTAAATTATCCTTGCCAAAGTTTATAACCGAGGCTTTCCCTGTTCTCAAAGACGCAGAATATATACGCTCATTTGCAACGCTTTTCATATTGTATCCGGACACCCAATTCTATTTATTCCAAAGCGCAGGCCACGATTCACTACGTTCATTCATTCTTGTTGCTACGGACTATTCTGACCCGCTCGACCAAAGCTACGAATTAAAGGGAATGACAGGCAGATACGAGTTTGAGTTTACGCGTATTGTTGCTCCATATAGAAATGATAAGTTTATAGAACTTCGCCCTCATGATGATATGGAGGTAGGTTACGACATACGAGATCCTCATAGACGTTGTTATTATCTAGCAGAAGCAACATACAAACCAGACTGGGTAGAGTGATTTATATGAAATAAGAAGTAAGAAGCCTTCATTCGTCCTAGGCATATTTACACAATACTTTGTCTGTCATCATTAGCCTCGCGATACGCCCGTAGAATCGTCCTCAAACTCACGCTATGCCGGAAGTTTATGCCGTCAATCTTGTCCAAATCAACCCATTCCGGCGTGCCGTTGGTGTAGGTTTTCTCGCTGTCGGTTATGTTGTCGTTATTGATTTGTCCGTGCAGATGGCTGTGGGTGAAGTACAACTGAATCGACTGGTTAGCTTGCGCCTCGGCATTGCGCTTGAAGAAGGTGGTTGCCTGGTGAATGATTTTATCCGGCATGATGGTCAGCCCAGTTTCTTCCTTAACTTCGCGGACAATTGATTCCTCGATTGTTTCGCCTTTCTCGATACCACCACCAATCAAGCTGTAACCGTCCCATTGTCTAGTCAAAAGAATCTTATTATCCTCAATAATAACTGCGTACACGCCCACACGAATATTCAGCTCGTCAACGGGAACGGTGTATTGATTGCCGAAGACGTCTTTACAGATGATGGATTTAGTCATCTTTGCTCCTTATCGCAGTAACTTCTAAAATTTGTACTAATCAACCCGCTCGGCAAGCGACATCACCTGATAGCCGTATTGATCAATATCTTCTTGTTTCCAAAAATCAACTTCTTTCGTACGTAAAACTTCGCCGACTACGTGACGAACTGTGCGGCCAGTTGGCGTCCCGTCATAATTTACCTCAATCTGTTCCAGGATATCGCCAGGCTGGATGTCAAAATCAGCCACCCTCATATCAAATGTTTTCTCACCTGCTAGGACTTTTTCGAATAAATCAGGGTAGGATTTTTTGCTGATGATTTTCATACGTTTTATTATCTATCCCTTCGCGCCGCCAGCGCAAACCACATAAAGTAGCCCTCCAACGATTCGTCTTCCATGTCGGCGAATAATTCGCGGGCGCGTAGGACTTCGCGGAGTTTTGGCGATTTTTGGCGGGCGAGTTGCTCGGCGGTGGCGTCCAATAAGTCCAAGCCGCGCTGCCAGGCGCCAGTCATCGCAGCCGCATCGCCGCGGCGCCGGGCGGCAAACGCTCGCCCGACCTCCGAGCCGATGTTGCCCATTTGCTCAAATATTGTTAAGTTCTGCCACTTTTGCCGATTAAAGATGTGTTCACTCATGAACGACTCCTGTAGTACATAACCCTTACTAATAAGCCGTCAAGTTTAACTTGCCGTCCACATACTCTCCCAAAAATACGTCGCTATAAGCATTTAGCCCTTGCTTCTTCATTTCTCTCAGCAACCATTTCTCGTCCTTGCCAATTACATGCAAAATGTCAGTTTGCAATTGCCCGTCTGTTATCAATGGGAATTTCGGATTCTCTTCCCCTTCGTGAGTAATAATCAATTCACCGTCTTGCTCCACTACGGCTCTTTTCACTTTTCTCGTTGAATAGATATGATGAGTTCGCAGTTTGAACGATACATCATGAGCGCTCAAGCCAACTTTCTTGCAATTTTCAATGTTGATTTTTCCATTATCAATGATTATCAACGCCCTGCCGTCGATCAGCTGCTTCGCTTTCACGTTATACTGCTTTATCCATTTCAATGTCAGCACCAGCGCGCACCATATGCACAAAATACCGATGTAGTCCAAAATCTGAATACTATTATTGTAAATGACGCCTCCAATAATGCCGCCCAGCACATAGTTCTGCACTTGATCGCTGGCAGATGACGGCGACAAATTACCTTTTCCGGAAACGTTGATTATTATGGTCAGCGCGAAAAAGCCAATCAACAATTTTATTGCTACTAGGATGAATTCATTCATGATTTAATTTTAGCACAACTTCATCATGATGCGCTTTTGGCAATGGACGCTTTATATAGGCGGCGATAGCTGGGGGCTCGTTTGATAGCTTTAACACATAGTTTAGAGTGAACTATTGCTAATATTATCTTTATACGTGCTCCAAACAAAATTGACAATAGTCGCTGAAGAGCTTGCAGCAAGCCTTGCATATCTTGGAGGCAGTTGAGCAGCGCCACCGCCTGTACCATGACCATTTCCATACTGATTTCTAATCTCAGCTATGCCTTTTATAATCTGATTTAGACTGTTTAAAATTTTCCTTACATTCTCATTTGCTCTTGCCGCATCGTTAGTGTTTGCGTCTATATTTAATCTTGTAAAAACCTTTCTCCGAAGATCTCCTAGGTCATCACTATTACTATAGCTAATGTCGCATTCGTTCAAGATAAACTTAAAGCAACTTTCCACTAAATTTTTAGCCTTGTCAATAGCGTCATTCGGTGATTTTTCAATACTCTCTTGCATTGAGTCTATTTCTTCAGAAATATATTCATCATCAAAATACTTAACCGTATCCGCCATAATACTTTCTGGAATTCTATCATTCGAAAACACTCTTGAAAGGTCGGCTCGTAGTTTACTTGCTTGTTCGTCTTTTTCGCTATTCCTGTAAGTAGAATCTTTAGGTAACTGCTCATAGTGATCAAGAAGAGACTCTATCAACATTAAGCCTTTTTCTTCGGGTTCATCAAATAAAAATTGCTTAAGGGCCTCACCCTTACTTACCTTATCTTCAGGAGTTGTATTATATTTATCTTTAACAGATTCTCCGACACTAGACATAGTCAATCTTTGAAAATCTCTATCGCTAAGATTTAATACGTAGCCACCTTTTTCAAAAATTGATATAGCTTGTGAACGAATTTCATCATACATTCTTCTCAACTTTTTGCCCCCTCTCGTGAATTAAATTTTTCTGTTACCTAGCTCATATTATACAACTGCTAGTCAATTTAAGAAATCAGTTTAGCTGATGTTGGACTAGTAGCGAAGCTTTAAGGTTGTCTTGACATGCTCCAGAAAACTCATAAAGAAAGCTTTCGCTCTTGCAGCCGTGCCGCCAACTCTCGCCAAACGTTTGCCGTCAATTCCGCTTTCTCCTCATCAGTCATTTCAGCGAGCGTTTTATTTTTACCGTCTGGCAAGAAGTACTTATCGTAATTGCGCCCGTTGTTGCCGCGCGGTTCTTTTAATAACGCGCCGTGCAGTTTTAAGGTGAAGGTTTGAGGTTTGTTGCCGTCAAAATAAGTAATTGTACGCTGCGTGTACGCCCGAGTGCCGCCGCCGAGCAGCTGAATTATCCTGTCAATACCGATAGTGTCGAGCGCGTATTTGGTGTAAACGCCGGGAAAGCCGTTCAGCTCGTCGATGAACAGGCCTGAATCCATCACCACCAGCGGACGTTTAAGTAGATCGTA
>CAUTSQ010000040.1:0-7672 GCA_963541395.1 uncultured Candidatus Saccharibacteria bacterium
CCCTCGTACCGTTTGGATAATCGGATCGGCGCCTGGAAAAGGCTTATCAATTTTGTTGCGTAAATAGTTAATAAAAACTTCAACGTTATTCGGCAAAATATCGGCATCAAAGTCCCAAACATGCGTCATGATGTTTTGCTTGCTGAGAATTTGATTCTTGTTGCGCAGCAAATATTCAAGAATGGCAAATTCTTTGTTAGATAGTTTGATATATTTACCAGCCCGTTTAGCAGTGTGATTAGCGACATCAAGTTCAAGATCACGCACTGTCAAAATGTTATCAAGTACATCCTGCGGCCGCCTCAGCAACGCCCGAACGCGAGCGCCGAGAACCTCGAAGCTAAACGGCTTCGGCAAATAGTCGTCGGCACCGCTATCCAAGCCTTCCACAATATCTTTATTCTGATCTTTGGCTGTCAACATCAAGATTGGCGTTTTATTACCGTCAGCGCGCAGCTTTTTGGCGACTTCAAAACCATTCATAATCGGCATCATCACGTCGAGAATGATGAGATCGTAATCATCAGCCCGCGCTGCATTGTAGCCATCCTCGCCATCATGCTCGATATCAACCGCGTAGCCGTCCATTTCGAGTCCTTGCTTGATCGACTTGGCAATTCGTTTCTCGTCGTCAACAACCAAAATCTTCATAATTTTATTATAACCTTTCTTTTGTTTAATAGTTTAGTAATTTAAGGACATTTCTGGCCACAAGTAGTGAGTCGTCTGCTTGCCGCGGCGGCTCATCGAAATCCACCAATCGCCAGCGGTCGTTTTAATTTTGATTAAACCTTTGTTTTTGAGGCGACTCAGCTGTGTCATCAATTTCGGACGGCTCATTTGCAAGCTTTCGGTTAGTCCTGTCAGGTCTTCCTCACCACTCTCGCTAATCTGCTGCAAAACAAGCGCTTCATCAGTTGTCAAATTCAAATTCTTGGTCATATTCACTCCTTTGCTTAGGTTTGTAATGACAGTATGCGCGGTTAAGCTTAAAGTATTCTTAAGCAACCGCCGCAAGATCATAAGCTGTATATTGCGTACCGCCGTAATCGACTTTGCTACCAACGCTTTTCACCCATAATAAGATTTCAGAGTTACCACCTGGTCCACTCATACCGCTGGGGCCGCCAGATTTCCCTTGTCTACTGTTTACTACGTAATAGCGAACTTTACCTTGTTTAACAAGCTGTTTGAGTTGCGATAGCGTCAACGTCGAGTCACTACCATTGAAGCCGCCGATGGCCATAACTGGCTGACCGCTTGATAATTGAATCGGCGCCGATTCGTTAGCGCTGTTAACTGCCGCCAGCCATGTCGTGCCATGACGGTTTTCTAGCAAAAACGAGACGAGCGTCGATTCAGCTCGCGCCGACTCATTATTTGTATTGCTCATCGCTGAAGCGCCTGGACCAGCCGTTGGAATACTGCCGCTATGCGCTGTAGCTACCGTGCCAACACTAAAGACAATCGGTGCCGCCATACCAGCAGTAATTGCTAAGACAAGAATAATCTGTTTAAGCCGTTTCGTCTGCGATAACGGCAGCAGCGTCAAAATAGTTACTACACCACCAGCAATCATCACTAGCCACATCAGCCAAGGCCAATAGTTGCTATAGTCGAGCATAATAATGCTAAGAATTGTCGTTAGCGCGATACTCAGCGGCAGTATCCAGGCTACTTTGGTGCGGCGCGTGTAAGCTTGCCATATGTATGGCGCCCCGATACCGACCAGCGCTGCTACCGCCGGCGCCATAGCTACAACGTAATACGGATGAATAGTGCCGCTGGTCATGCTAAAAATTACTATATGCATCAGCAGCCAACCCAGCCACAATAATACACCGATGCGCTCCTTATTATGTCGCGGTGCTCGGCGCAACAACCAGATTACTAACCCAGCGCTAATCAAGGCTACCGGAATTAGCCAAGCAATATTCGGCCCAAAGCTCTCATTAAATATACGCAGCACGCCAGTCTCGCCGCCAAAGCCAACACCGCCAGGACCGCCACCATGACCACCCGCACCAAAACTGCCGCCCATCATACCAATCGGCGGCGTCATTGCTTGCGTTGCTGGCGAAGCGGTTTGACTAGCAGCCTGCGCACCCATTTGCATCATACCGCCTGGCCGGCTTCCAGGACCACCACCATTACCCAACAGTCTTCCAAAACCGTTATAACCAAATATCAAACTCCATATGCTATTGTTGCTCGTGCTACCAACCCAAGGTCGATTTACCGCTGGCGTTAGCCACACCAAAATACTCCACCAAAACGTCGATACAATTGTCGCTATGCCAGCCACGCCGAGATACCACATTCTGGTAGTGAATTTTGGGCGTGCAAAGCTAATGTAAAGCATTGTCATTATTGGCAACATCAGCAAGCCTTGTAACATTTTAGTATTAAAAGCAAGCCCGGTAAATAGTCCGGCTATACTCAACCATAGCACTGGCCGTTTGCCTTCAAATGATCGCAAAAATGCGTAAGCGCTAGCTGTCAAAAAGAGCGTCAAAAAGCTATCCGGATTATTAAAACGAAACATTAGCGCAGCAGCTGGCGTCAACGCCATTACCGCCCCAGCAATCAATCCGGCACGAGCACCATACCAGCGTCTGACCACCAGATAAACTAGCACCACCGTCGCGATTCCCGCTAGTGCATGCGGCAACAGTATACTCCAAGATGAGAAACCAAATAATCTACCAGATAACCCCATAATCATCATGCTAATCGGCGGCTTATCGACGCTAACAAAATTCGCTGCGTCTAAGCTGCCGAATAGCCATGCCGTCCAGTTAGTACTTGCCGCTTGCGCAGCTGCCGCATAATAACTATTAGCCATACTATTAATGGTCAAATTCCACAGATAAAATATCGCCGTGAAAAGCAGCAAACCGCCGAATGCTGCCATCTCGCCGAAACTCGACTGACCATATTCTTGGCGTACTCGCGACAAGCCCTTAATATCCTCTGTTGCCGTTTTAACAACATCAACCCGGGAATCAGTATCTTCAATCCATTCTACTGGTTCCTCGTGAATTTTATAGCCGTTATATTCAGCTTTAATTAGCAACTCAGTGTCGAAAAACCAAGCCGTGTCCTTAATGTGAGGCAGCAGCTTTTGCGCTACATCGCGGCGTAGCGCTTTGAAACCACACTGCGCATCAACAAATTTAGTCTTCATGGTAGTGCGAATAATTCGATTGTAGCAGCGTGAGATAAACTCGCGCTTGAAGCCGCGCGTCGTTCGCGATTGTTTCATTAACCGCGAACCGGTCACTAGTCCGGCATCGCCGGTAATCAGCGACGTAATCATCGGTTTAAAACTGTCAAGATTCGTCGACAAATCAATATCCATATAGACTAGAATGTCCGCCTTGCTACTCACCCAAGCCTGTTTAAGAGCCCGGCCGCGGCCTTTTTCTGGCAATTGCAGCAAGCAGATCTCTGGATATCTCTCGGCTAGCCGGCGAGCAATTGCCGCTGTGTCGTCGGTGCTGCCATTATCGGCAATAATTATACGCCATTTATACGGCAGATTGCTGGCAAGATATCTATGCAGTTTGGTAACCGACCGCTCAAGCACATGAGCTTCGTTAAGAACTGGCAATACGATATCGATCGTCAATGTCCGCGGATTGAGCGGTCGCAAAGTCTGGTCGTCGACTGCCGGGGCCGCCGACGCCAAGGGTTGAGTGATTGTAGCTGCTTTCATGAGCGCTACTGTATAGGCACGTCATGAAAAGTTGCTTAAAGTTTCAATCGTTATAATCAAACGTATTATCGCGACCAGGCGCCAGCAAATCCACCGGACCGTAAACCCTGACGGAAACCGGGCCGTACATGTAGCGGCAGCGCATAGACTCCGTGAAACCGCGATGGCTGCACGTCTCGTCTATCTGGCTTTTTACATTAACCACGAGTTTGTCGCCGTCGCGGCGCAATTTTACTTCCGGTACTTTGGAATATTGCGTGTCGTGGTATTTTACTTCCAACCGAGTCTTTTCGGCATAGCCTCCATATTCCATCGCAACATATTCACCGTTGCCATCAACTACTATACTTTTAGCGCCGGCAGCAACCTCCGAGGCGTCAACAGTTTTAACTTTTAGAGTTTTCTCGTAATCGTAAGTTAGATTCGAATAAGTATTAGCGCTGAAAATTGTCGCACCCGACAAACAAACCGCGCCAGCCATCAATAGACCCAGCATTGCCATAATCGCCGGACGTTTCAGCTTCCAAGTGAAGACGCTCCAGGTAGCCAGCAACGTCAAGGTGAACAAAACTGCGCCGCCCAAAACCAAGCAGCATAGCAATCCCCACGCCCAGCTTTGCGCGGTAAATCCGTTCAACGCTGCCACTGCGCCAAAGCCAAACACGCCGCCGACCAGCAGCGCCACCAGAAGTCCAAAAGCTATCAGCGCCAGTATAATTCCCAGCAAAAAGCGGAAAATCTTGGCAGCGGTGCTTGCTGTCTGCTTTTCAGTGCTATCGTCAACTGACAAGCGTTTGAGCGCGTCCAGTGTTACCGGCTCGCCGCGCATCCGCAGCTTGTCCGAAGCCGTCCGTGCTTCAGGAATCGACAACCACATCACGATATAAATCAGTACCGCCGTGCCAAACGTTATAAACGGCGAAAAGATAGCGATCAAGCGTATCCACAACGGATTAACGCCAAAATAAGCTGCTACGCCAGCACACACGCCGCCGATCAAACCATGTTCAGTATCGCGCATTAGCTGCTTAGACGAATTGCCCAATACCTCGTCATCTACGTCAACATCTGTCTCCGCGTTGTCGCTATCATCCGAAAAATCGCGCGGCTCGCCCATCTGTTTCTGAATTGCCAAAACATCATCGTGGCTAATGACACCGTCCTTCGACACACCGCGCTCCGCTAAAAGCTCCACCATTCGCGCTTCGATTTCGCGCATAGCTTCTGGCTCGGCATGCATGTTTTTCTGAATTGAATTAAGATATTTCTCCAACGATTTTTTGGCATCAACTTCCACGCTAAACGGCGTCTTTGCCAAATGGATTCTGGTTATTTCTTTCATCGCTTTGCTCCTTTCTCGAGATTTTTTAGCGAAGTGTTCAACATTTTGATACGATCTTTTAGTTCATCCACCAGCTGTGCGCCAGTGTCAGTGAGCAAATAATATTTGCGCGGCGGTCCCTGCTCGCTCTCTTGCCATTCATGCTTGAGATAGCCATATTTCTGCAAGCGGCTCAGTAGTGGGTAAATCGTGCCCTCCACTACCATTAAGTCAGAATCACTCAATTGCTTGACAATATCGCCAGTATATTGCGGCTGCTTAGCGCACACCAGCAGCACGCAATACACCAGAAAACCTTTGCGCAGCTGAATCGCTAAGCTTTCCGCGTAAGCACTAGCGTCCATGTTTTATCCCTCCTGGCACGGTTGATTTTTCAATCCGACCGTCTTTAATGATGATTTGATGATCACATTTTTTTGCCAAATCAGCGTCGTGTGTCACCACAATCAACGTCACACCCTTTTGCTTGTTATAATCAAACAATAATTCTTCTACTTTCGCGCCCGTTTCACTGTCTAAGTTACCAGTCGGCTCGTCAGCAAAAAGGATTTGTGGATCACCGACAATTGCCCGAGCAATCGCCAAGCGCTGCTTTTGCCCGCCCGACAAGTCTTTGGCGCGATTCTTGCGCTTATCGTACAAATCCACCGCCTTAAGCGCCGCGTTGATTTTATGCGCCCGCTTTTTCCGTGGCAGCCGCGCAATTTCCAGCGGCAAACTGACATTGTCAATCACGCTTTCATTGCCCTGGACGAAGAAACTCTGGAAAATAAAGCCAATTTTTTTAGCACGGAATTCATCGACATGCTTCGACTTTAGTTGCAAGATATCTTGTCCGTCAATGATAACTTGGCCTTTTTGCGGCTTATCCAAACCCGAGATGGCATGCATCAGCGTCGATTTTCCTGAGCCGGATTTTCCCAAAATTGCCACGCTGGCTCCTGTTGGGATAGTTAAGCTGACATTTTTCAGCGCCGTAAATTGGTTTTTCTTTTTGCCATAAATTTTCGTTACGTTCTTTAATTCAATCATGATCTCTCTCCTATTCCGTCCTTAATGCCTCAATTGGGTCCAATTTTGTTGCTTTGCGGCTTGGCAACCAGCCAGAAATTATTGCCATCACCACCAGTCCAAATACCAGTAGCCCGATTTGCAGCGGATCAATTACTAGCAAATTTGTCCCAGCACCTAATTTTAAGACACTAGCAATCATTGGGTTCAGCAGCGTCACCAAACTCGCCAAACCGACGCCAATCAAGCCGCCCAGCAGACCAACCCACGCCGCTTCATAGCGGAATAACTTGCCAATATCGCGGCCGCGCATCCCCAGCGCCTTCATTAGACCAATTTGACTGGTACGCTCCAACACCGAAATATACATAGTGTTAATAATCCCGAATACACTGGCCAGTAGCGCCAAGCCGCCGAATCCCGCCAGCGCCGCTTGCGCCGCATTGACCATGGTGAGCAGCGTTTTGCGTACATCCTGAATTGAGTAGGCGCTGTAGTCTTTGCTAATTTCGTCCTTCACCGCATCGATATTTTTCTCATCGTCAACCGACACCAGAGCCGTCGAATACTCGTTCGGCTGGCTTTTGTCGTGGCTAAATTCGTAGATTTCCTTAGCGTCAGCGGTCGAGATTCGCAGCGTCGGCTGATAGTACAAAATCGTATCCGACTCTTTGTCAACCGCAGTAATTTTCAACGACATCTCCTTAGCAACCTCGCCGCTCTGCTCCGCACTACGCAAACCCAACGTAATCGTCTGTCCAATCGCCGACTGCGCGTCCTTAAAGCCCAACTGCTTTACATAATCATTCGGAATAATAATCTCGCCTGGCTTTGGCATAAAATTATCCAGCTTACCAGCCGCCAATTCCGCCCGAGTTTTATCAGCCTTTACTGCTATTTCCAAGGCAAATTTCTTACCATTGCCCGAACTCTGAGCGTACGCCACGCCGTCGGTTGAATACGCCGGAGTAACCGTTTGAACGTGCGAAATTTTTCGCAGTTTAGCAAGGTCGGCGTCGCTCATTGAATATTTGCTGCGCCACGCCGCCGCCTCTTTTTTCGCTTGGCCTTCTTCTGACTCTTTTGATGCGCCGTATTCCGGCAGTTCATCCTTCTTGCTAGATTCAGCCTTTTTATTGACCATAATCACTTTTTTGTCGCCAGCCGCATCAACCATACTATTGGTGTATAACCGACCACCTTCGCCAGCCATCAGCGCCAGACCAATCGTAAACGCCCCGACCGAAATCGCCAGCGCCGTCAAAATCGTCCGGCCTTTCGACTGGCGGAGATTGCGCCCCGCCCGCTTGATAATATCGATTCTTCTCATGCTATGCTCCTTGTATTTTCATTATACATAGTACTATGTTATACAAGGTACTATAAAAAGTCAAGCTACTTTAAGAAAAACAGTGCTAAAGGATGTGAATAATTGCCAGACTAGACTCTGTTCTCGACGTATATTGCCGATTATTCGCCAGCCACTTATCGACCGCTCGCGCGGCGCCTGGCAAAGCTTCATTGGCATAGTCATCAACGATGATAGTCGCCGTTTTCTGAAACTTGCCGTCGCAGACGCGGAATGAATCGATAATTGATTC
>CAUTSQ010000041.1:0-7581 GCA_963541395.1 uncultured Candidatus Saccharibacteria bacterium
AATACTGGCTGAAGAGTTATAGTTGCTATCAAAATGACGAGTTTTAGACATCGCATCAGGCCTCCTAGCAATTATAAATACCATGTATAATTATAATCTACATGAAGGTAAGCTTAAAAGTCAACTAATCGTTAATATCAGCAGTAATATCGGCATTCGTATAAACGTTTACTACATCATCAAGATCGTCGAGCGCGTCAATAATTTTTATCGCTTTGCGAGCGGTTTCGGCATCGCTGATAGGCACATCGTTTTTGGCAATGTATTGCAACTCGGCTTCCTCGATGGCCATACCTGCATCGAGCAACGCCTTGCGAACGCTCGCTAAATCCTTCATGCCAGTATAGACAATTAGTTTACCATCAGCCTCAACAGCATCTTCGGCACCAGCGTCAAGTACTTGCAATAATGCTTCTTCGCCGCTTGCTGCCACCCGAATAACCCCTTTGCGGTCAAATTGAAACATCACACTGCCAGCATCAGCCATTGAACCGCCGTTTTTAGTTAAAGCCAATTTCACCTCTGGCAAAGTTCGATTACGGTTATCAGTGGCTGTTTCAATGATAATCCCTACGCCGCCAGGGCCATAACCTTCGTAAGTAATTTCTTCTAGCGCCGCTGAATTTTTGTCGGCAACCCGGTCGATCGCCCGCTGAATATTGGCAGCTGGCATATTTGCCGCCTTAGCTTTTTCGATAGCCATTGCTAGGCTAGAGTTCATTGTAGGGTCAGTGCCAGCCCGCGCTGCGATAGCAATCTGGTTGCCAATTTTAGTGAAAATTGCACCGCGTTTAGCATCAACAACAGCTTTTTGACGATGTGTTGTCGCCCATTTACTATGTCCTGACATGACTACTCCTCGTTAGTTTATTGATAAATACTTACTTATATAATAGCAAATGAGCTCTGTTATGTCACTATCGAAGCATCGCGCAGTCGATAGCCGCTACGCCATTTCATGAACCACACTGCCGCAATTATCAAACCGTACCATAGCGCCGCTATCCACCACGGCACTTGCAGTTCAACTGCAGCCCAAGATTGCTCGGCGCACCAATTCACTACTGCAATCATCGCATCAAGCATCATCTGCGCTGGCCAGCCAATGACATGCGCTATCGCTGGAATAATCAGCCCGCTAACGCCACCTATTGATGTTAGCAACATCGCCAACGGTATAAACGGACCAACCAGGATATTCGCCAATAACGAAATTACGCTCAACTGCCCAAAGGCTGCCATGATAATCGGCGCAGTTACCAGCTGTGCCGCTAATGTTTCTAGCAGAATTTGAATGATAGCTGGGACTTTATCAGCCGAGAAGAAATAAGCCGTCAACACTGGCGCCACAATAATTACGCCAGCAAACGCCACAAAACTTAGCATCCAACCCATGTCGCCCCAAGCATAACTCGGATTGCACAATACCGTTATTGCCGATACTAGCCCCAGCAAAACAACTGGATGAAACTTTCGGCCGACATACCATGCTAGCAAGCTTAATCCAGTAACAAGCCCGGCACGCACCATACTTGGACTAGCGCCAGTCATGGCAATAAAACCCAGCACCAAGCTGCAGCTAACTAGTGTCGCTAAATATTTTGATATTTTTGCGAATAGCCGCCGCGCCAAACGCACCAGAATTGTTAAATTGTAACCGCTCGCTACAATGATGTGCGTCAGACCAGCAGTCTTCAAAGCCTCTAGCAAATCCTCTGGCAGCATGCTTTTCTTGCCTAATAAAAAGCCAATCCCTAAGCTAGCTCCTGGATTATCAACCGCTTTATGTACGCCATCAGCAAAAGTATCGCGCAGCTCTAGTGCTGGATCGCCGCCAGCTGTTCGCTTGACACTGTCAAGCTTCGCTTTTGCTAATACTGCCGCGAAATTACCAAAACCTGGTTTCAATACACCGCGCAAAACAAGTTCGTCACCGCGTTTAATTGCTGGATTACCACGCAGCGACAACCAAATTTGGCCAGGTAAAGACGTATTGCCCATTTTGATATAAGTTATTTGCAGTCTAGTGCTACCAGCTACGTTATCTGCGTCATCCCGCACTATTCCAGTTAATCGTACCGACTGACCATACAACGGTTTATATAACTGTAATTGCACTTGATCGCTAGAGCCGCGAGCCAGTCCGATCAACAACCCTGCGCCTAGCGTCAAAATTAACAAAATCCGCCGCTGCTGCCAAAAAGCTAAACTAATCAGCGGAATGGACGCAATAATTAGCCACCAGCTAGCCCCGCTCCACCATTGTGCCAATACCACGCCGCTAACTAGCCCGTAGCATAAAGCGGCAATATGCCACATTGGATGAAGCAGCTCGCCCAACCATCTCATATTTCGATAGTAGCATAGCTTGACACGACTCGCCGCAAACTGTATAGTAAGATTTACTCGGGCCCATAGCTCAGCTGGTTAGAGCACCTGCCTTTTAAGCAGGGTGTCGTGAGTTCAAGCCTCACTGGGCCCTCCATTTCAAAAACAAGAAGACCTCCTCAGCGTGAAGGTCTTTTATTTTTTAACTGTCTTTATTCTTTACTCTTCTTTTTTGATTCGTTGCGCCGTACATGAGTTTGCAACACATCAATTATCGACAGCACCAGGCACACAGTCACGATAATGGCATAAGACGCATTAATACGGCTGACGATTTGCTTGCCGAACTCATCAACCACTAGCGCATTTTCTAACGGCTCAAACATTAACACCACAGCTAACACTGCAAATATCACTGACCCGCCAATTCGCTGAAATTTGTTACTAGCCGCCGGCCCGCTGAATAATAATATCAGTGAAGGCGCTAGAGTTAATATCACCGCCACCACATCTACTAACGGCGGACGGATAATGACAATGCCGAGATTAGCAACGTATGGCGTTGCCTCACTGCTCCACAAATCAGCCAAGATTGAACCAGCTGCTAGCGCTAGCGTCAGTACGCCGAATCGCCGGCGTGTCATATATGCCAACAAAAACAACACGCCAAAGACTATTGCTAGAACGATAGTAAAAGTCATGCTTTTATTTTATCATGTCGTCTATGTACGACGGCAAGTTAAAAGCCCGTGTCTCACGAGAAAATACCGCGTTTTTTAGAGGCTTCGAATTGCTCTAACAGTTCACGCTGCTTTTTAGACAGTTTAGTCGGTGTATCGACAATAATGCTAACGATATGGGCGCCGCGCCGTTCGCTGCGCGGGTACGGGACGCCATGGCCAGACAATTTAAAATCAGTACCCGACTGCGTACCGGCCGGTACCTTCATGGTAATTATGCCGTCGACTGTCTCAACGTCAATTTCAGTACCGAGTGCCGCATCAACCATACCGATATGTTCTTGGCTAAGAATCAAATCGCCCTCGCGGGTAAATTTCTTATGCGCTTTAACGCGAATATTGATGTATAAATCACCACGGTCGCCGTCGGCAATCGCTTCACCGCGCTCGCGCAAACGAATTGTCGAACCGTCATCAATACCTGCTGGAATTTTGACAGTGATTTTCTGCTCGCGGCGCTGCACACCAGAGCCATGGCAAACTGTGCATTCTTTCTCGGGTATTTTACCGCGGCCTTTACAGGTTTCGCAAACTACCGCTTGTTGGATCGGGCCAAACATAGTGTTCATTGTGCGGACACGCTGGCCAGCGCCTTGGCAATCTGGACAAGTTTTCATCTCGAAACCCGGCTCGACGGTCGTACCGTGGCAATGCTCGCATTCATCGTTAATCATTAACGCAATCTCGACATCTTTGCCAAACACTGCTTCTTCGAAAGTCAAAGTAACACGCGTTTCAACGTCGCGCCCACGCGGCCGGCTATTGCGGCGCGATTGCCCGGACGGCCCGCCAAAAAACTGACTGAAAATATCACCCAAGCCTTCGCCAAAATCGAAATTAATATTTTGACCTTGGCCGAAACCGCCAAAACCTTCAAAAGGATTACCGCTGTAACCAGCACCGCCGCCAGAACCGCCTACGCCAGCATGACCGAACTGGTCGTAACGTTGGCGTTTTTGCTTGTCTTTGAGAACTTCGTAAGCTTCGTTAATCTCTTTGAACTTCTCTTCACTGCCGCCTTCTTTGTCGGGGTGATACTTAACAGCCAGCTTACGAAAAGCTTTCTTGACTTCGTCTTCAGAGGCGTTTTTGCTGATACCTAGTACTTCATAATAGTCGCGCTTTGCCATATTGCTATAGTATAGCGCGTTAGCACTCGAAGTGCAAGAGTGCTAAAATTACTAACTTATTTGACGTCAGTAGCCGATGGACTCTTATTATTTTTGTTCGGATTACGCGCCGCTAGCACGCGCAAATCGTCAACTACATCAAATTCATCGAGGATTTTACGGCCAAGCAACGCCTCTAGCGCATCCTCGAGCGTTAGAATACCCGCTGTCTCGCGATAGTCATTAACAACAATAAACATATGATGCCGCGTTTTGATAAAGGCCGACAAGGCGCGCTCCAGCTTCTGGTTTTGGTTGATAAAGTAAATCTTCTTGTCCATCGCCGTTTCAACGCGGCTAGTTTTCTTACCGTTATCAAGCGTCAGTAAGCTACGAATATGCAGAATACCAACAATGTGGTCAATATCACCGTCAGTCACCGGGAAACGGCTATGGCCAGTCTTATGCAGCTCATCAAGCAGCAACGGCCCAATCACATCTTCCTTAGCTACTGTATTCATTACGCCGCGCGGCGTCATTACCTCTTCGACGGTTTTTTCATGAAAATGCAGGGCATTATTGATTAATTTTTTCTCTTCAAGCGACAATATTCCCGATGATTCGCGTATCAAATGCTCAAGTTCTTCCCGCGAGCTAAGAATATTCGGCTCATTCTGCACATTAACACTGCGCAAAACTTGCCCCAAGCGCGGATGCCGCTCGACGAAAGTCAGCAATCTCGGCTCTATCCGCCGGTAATATCCATCAACCATCTGCACCAACCAGTCAAAATGAGCAATTCTACTATAGACTAAAGACGTCATCACGCTAATGGCCACACCGATAAAAAAACCAAACGCCGATACTGCCGATAATACCGCCAGAACCAGTAGTAGAGCTTCGGTTGCCTTACGCAGCGATACAATATCATCAAGCAGTAGTATTCGCCGTAATTCGTCAGCCGCTGCGGTGTCGCCCTTACGACGGCGGCGTTCTAACTCGTACATTGACAGCTTTGTTCGGCGCGGCGAAATTGACGTCACCGCTATCAACGCTAAGGTAATCATCACAAACAAAATCGCTAAGAATAACCGCATACACATATTGTACCGCAAGCCCGCTTGATTGGCGAGCTCATAAGCAGTATAATAGCCTCTAGTAATAAGCGGAGGAAATATGACCAAAAAGGCATGGATTATTTTTGCGGCGATGTGCGTAGGATTGATTGGCGGCTTGATTTTTTTACAGCAGCGCAATCAAATTGATGTTTCAAGCGTCGATACTACGAAGGCGCAGCCAGCATCGAGCGAAAGCGGCAATATTAGCGAGCATGTTTATGGTAACGCCAACAGCAAAGTACTATTAGTTGAATATGCCGATTTTCAATGTCCAGGCTGCAATTCATCTTACCCAGTCACCAAAAAAGTCATTGAAAAGTACAAAGACAAGATCGGGTTTATCTTCCGCAACTATCCGCTAACTAGCGCTCACCCGAACGCGCTGGCCGCGGCGGCTGCTGCCGAATCAGCTGGACTGCAAGGTAAGTACTGGGAAATGCACAACTCGCTTTTCGAAAATCGAGCTAGCTGGGTAGAGTTATCTGGGTCAACTCGTACCGAAAACTTTGTGAAGTTAGCCTCCGACATCAAAGGCTTGAATGTAGAAAAATTCAAGACTGATCTCGAAAATCCAAATATCCGTAAAAAAATTGATTACGACATGGCGCTCGGCAAAAAGGACAGCGTTGGCGGCACGCCAGCTATGTACATTAACGGCAAAGATGTCGGCAGCCAAAAAGTCCTTAACGGTAAGCTAGTTAGCGGCACAAACACCGATACTAATGCTAGTTATGTTTGGGCTAATGCTGATGATTTTGAAAAGTTTGTTATCCAGCCAGCAATGAAATCTGCTGGAATCAGCTACTAGCTGTTATTCATATTGGTATTTGGCGTACCTGCGTTAGTTTGTGGACCTGCTTGTTGATTATTGTTTGATGAGCTAGGCATTCCTTGCGGCGTGGCGGTATTATTTGTACTAGGATTAGTTTGTTGTTGTACTGGCCCGTTAGGCACACCGCTCACCGCATTACTCTGCGGCGATTTATTGATCTGCATGCCGCCGACAAAACCTAACCCGCCAGCGAACAACACAATTGCTATGACGGCCAAAATCATAGTTGGCGTCATAGACGAGCATTGCACTACCGGCTGTATTGACGGCGTACCACTAGAAGGCATTTCAAAACCATCTTCAATTTTAGTTGACATTTATTCATCTCCTTTTGTTAATTAATATTGATTAAAATATAACTAGGAGCTATTAAAGACGCCTTAAAAACTATTTTTTCTTGTTGTATGCAGGAAGAATGACTGTAAAAGTTGAACCAACATTCTGTTCGCTATCGACGTTAATTCGTCCGCCATGCGCCTTAATAATCCGCTCGGCAATTGACAAGCCTAAGCCGTATCCAGCAGTAGTGCGCGACTCTTCGGCCCTATAAAATCGCGTAAAAATCTGCGACTTTACTTCGTCGCTCATGCCAATACCAGCGTCCGCTACAGCAACGCTGACATTCTTGCCTTTCTTGCTGCTAGAAATAGTAATGGTACCGCCTTTGTTGCTATATTTAATAGCATTGTCTAGCAAAATCGTGAAAAGCTGTTCTAAACTTTGTCGATCGCCAAGCAGCAAAAAATTTTTAGTTTTATCATCGATAGTAATATCTTTTGCCAACGCCTGATTTACCACTAGGTTCATCGCCCGAGCAATCACTGGCTGCAAATCGACCTTGCCTTTCTGAATTTCCAGCTTGTCTTCTTTGAGCAACCCTAACATTGAATTGGTTAATTTTTGTAAACGTTTAACATCATCAACATTGTCGGCGATAACTTGCTTAGCCTGTTTGAGAGTCAATTTCGGATTCATTGATGCCACCTCATTAGCTGCCAGTAGTGCCGTCAACGGCGTGCGTAATTCGTGGCTAGCATCGCTGACAAAACGCGATTGCGCCGCCATATTATCCTCGATTGGCTGCAGCGTATGCTGAGCCAGCAGATAGCTGACTAGCCCGCCTATCAAAAATACCGTCAAATTTGCCAGCAGCAAGTTTAGGCGAATCGCCGCCATCGCTTCATCTTCACGCGTATCAAGATAGCTATGAATTGAAATAACCGTACCTGGCTCGGCGGAACGAATCGTAGAAGTTGCTTGCTGATCATTTGGCGGCCGACGATGAAATTCTTGGCTTGATAGTCCATAAATTATCAAACTAAAGGCGATCGACATAGACATGATGATCGCCAAATAGGTCCCCGCTAAGCGAACAACGGCACGTTGACCAACATTTTTCATGCTTTTCTAATCTCGTCCTTAACGATATATCCAAACCCTCGTACCGTTTGGAT
>CAUTSQ010000042.1:0-7218 GCA_963541395.1 uncultured Candidatus Saccharibacteria bacterium
GTACCTCCGGAGCCAGGCTGATGATCTTCATGTAGCCCATGTCGCGTAGTTCGCGCGGCACCGGGCCGAAGACGCGGGTGGCCTTTGGCTGCTTGTCATCGTTGATAATCACCACGGCGTTGTCATCAAAGCAAATGGTCGAGCCGTCTTTGCGGCGGATTTGGTCGCGGGTGCGAACCACCACGGCTTTAACGACAGATTTCTTTTTGACGTTGCCGGTTGGGCTGGCGTCTTTGACTGAACAGACGATCACGTCGCCAACGCGAGCGTAGCGGCGGCGGGTACCACCGAGAACGCGGATGCACAATACTTCTTTAGCACCGCTGTTATCAGCGACTTTGAGGCGGGATTCTTGCTGAATCATTATTTTTCCTCCTCGGTGTCGTGATCGTAGTCGACCTTGTCGTTAACTTCGCTGTTGACGTCGCTTTTAAGCTCGACTGAGCCGACCGAGCGCTTGACGATTTCGTCGAGCTGGAAGCTCTTGCGGCGGCTGATCGGACGAGTCTCGACGATGCGTACCGTATCGCCCTTGCGAGCGTCATTCTTCTCGTCGTGCGCAGCATATTTACGAGTCACAGTGTACTGCTTCTTGTAAATCGGGTGCGTTTCGCGAGATGTCACGGTAACGGTAATCGTCTTGTCGGCGGCGTCTGACGTCACGACGCCTGTCAATGTCTTTGCCATTACTTATTCTCCTGTTCTGCTGCTAACTCTTGCGCACGGATCGCGGTGAGTAGACGCGCGATTTCTTTGCGAATTTGGCCGAGGGCGCGCGGATTGACGAGCTCGCCGGCTTTGTGGCTGCGGCGGCTGTCGAGCAATTCCTGGCGCTTGGCGGCTAATTCAGCGCGCAGTTTGTCGATTGATTTGACAACACTGGCGGTCTTGGCGGTTTTCTTGGTTTCGGCCATTATGCTTCCTCCTTCTTAACAAATCGGACGCGGACTGGCAATTTGTGGCCGGCGAGGCGCATAGCTTCACGAGCGATTTCTTCGCTAACGCCTTTCATCTCGAACATAACCGTGCCAGTTTTGACCTTGGCGACGTAGTATTCAGGGTTGCCTTTACCGCCGCCCATTTTCAAGCCTAAAGCTTTTTTGGTGACTGGCGTGTGCGGGAAAATGCGAATCCAAATCTTACCGCCGCGCTTGATGTAGCGAGTCATCGCCTGGCGAGCCGCCTCAATCTGGCGGCTGGTAATACGCTCGTTGTCAAGACTCTGCAGACCGTAGTCGCCAAACGCGACATAGTTGCAGCGCGTAGCGTTACCGCGGTTTTTGCCGATGCGGACTTTGCGGTGAGCAACTTTTTTTGGTAATAACATTACTTCAAGCTCCTTTCACCTTTGTAAATCCATACTTTGACACCAACGATACCAGTACCGTTCGGGCCTTGAGCGCGAGCGACATGAAAATCAACGTCGGCGCGCAGCGTATGCAGTGGTACTGAACCTTCGATGAACTTTTCGCGGCGGCTCATCTCGGCACCGTTAAGCCGTCCGGCGACCTCGATACGGATACCTTTGGCGCCGGCGTTGCGGCTGCTTTGAATCGCCATCTTAACAGCGCGCCGGAAGTTAGCGCGGCGTTCTAGCTGATGCGCGATGTTTTCGGCGACGAGCTTGGCGTTTAATTCTGGCCGGCGTACCTCTTCGACATTGATACGAATCGGCAAGCTGACGATTTTTTCGATTTCCTTCTTGAGCTCGGCGATACCGGCACCGCCGCGGCCGATCACTACACCAGCTTTGGCGGTGTAAATGGTGATAGTAACAAGATTGGCGCTACGCTCGATTTCGACTTTAGCGATTGTCGGGCGCGACGAGAACTTCTTCTCGATCAAGTCGCGGATCTTGCCGTCTTCGGCTAGCCAAACCGCAAAGTCTTTCTTGCTGGCGAACCAGCGCGAGTTCCAAGCTTTGCTGGTCTGGAGACGGAAGCTCAACGGGTTAACTTTCTGTCCCATTTATTTCTTCTCCTCTTTTTCTGCTGGCTTAACAGCTTTTGCTTCAGTCTTCTTGGCGGGTTTCTTGATAATTTTCTCGACGCCCGAGACCTCGACCAGAATGTGGCTCGATTTTTTCTCGAACGGCAAGGCGCGTCCGCGCGAAGCCGGCTTGTAGCGGCGCATACGCGAACCAGCAGTAACGCTAAGAGTGGTAATCTCTAAGCTTTTAGCGTCTAAACCATGATTCTCGACAGCGTTAGCAGCGGCGCTTTTGATGGCTTTCTTGACAGCTAGAGCGGCGCGCTTCGGCGTGTGGTCAAGGATAACTTCGGCGTCGGCAACGCTGCGGCCGCGCACCAACGCGGCGACTAGACTGACTTTGCGCGGTGCCTGGTCAATACCTTTGATCATCGCGCGAACTGTATGGATAGTTGCTTCGGCCATTATTTCTTATCCTTTCCACCGTGCTTGCGGAACTTGCGGGTCGGGCTAAACTCGCCGAGTTTATGGCCAACCATATTTTCAGTAATAAGCACCGGTACGTGTACGCGACCGTTGTGCACTGCAAAAGTGAACCCGACCATCTCTGGCGTGATCGTACTACTGCGTGCCCAGGTCTTTATCACGGTGCGGTCGCCAACTTTCAGCGCTGCCACTTTTTTGGCAAGCTTCGCGTCGACGAATGGGCCTTTTTTGAGTGAACGACTCATAATTACCTCTTCCTCTTAGCTTCGTGACGACTGCGGACAATCATCTTATTAGTTGATTTGCGGCGGCGGGTCTTGAAGCCAATTGCTGGCTTGCCCCACGGCGTCTTCGGGATGCGGCCAGGGCCCGTCTTGCCTTCACCACCACCCATTGGGTGATCGGCTGGGTTCATGGCTTTACCGTGGACGCTTGGGCGCCAACCCATACGGCGGCGGCGTCCGGCCGAACCGAGTTTAACATTCTGATGCTGGACGTTGCCGACTACGCCGAGACTAGCTTCGCATTCCAAACGGAACTTGCGAACCTCGCCTGACGGCATACGTACCATAGCATAGTTGCCTTCTTTGGCCATCAATTGAGCCTTAGTACCAGCTGAACGAACCATTTGGGCGCCGCGGCCTGGATTAATCTCGATAGCGTAAATCTGCGTACCAACTGGAATACTGGCTAGCGGCATGCGGTTGCTAGACTCGACAGGAGCGTCAGCGCCAGTTTTGATGACTGCGCCTTTAGTCATGGCGGTATCTGCCAAAATGTAGTGGTATAAGCCGTGCTGATCTTTGACGCGGGCGATACGAGCGCTGCGACCTGGGTCGTACTCAATTTCTTCGACAGTCAAAGTCATGTTGGCTGGCATAGCGTGATTAACTAAACGATAATGCCGCTTGACGCCACCACCGCGATGACGCACGGTGATTTTGCCAGTATTGTTGCGGCCAGCTTTTTGCTTGCCAGCTTTAACCAAGCTTTTCAACGGTTTACGAGTAGTTACTTCGCTGAGATCCTGCGAAGTCATACCGCGACGGGCAGGAGTGGTTGGGTTGTATTGCTTGACAGCCATTACTTCTTGTCCTCCTTGACTTCTTCTTGCTCGAAGACTTTGATTTTACCTTCACTCAGGCGAACGTAAGCCTTTTTGCTGTCCTGGCGATGAGTAGTGCCAGGGTAGCGATTCTTGCCACGCGAGAAGCGAACAGCTTTGCCGCTTTGAACGAGCGTCGTTACTTTGGCAACTTTGACGCCTTCGAATTGCGCTTCGACGGCTGCTTTGATTTCGTTTTTGTTAGCGCTCATCGGCACATCGAAAATGTAAGTATTTTCGTTGGTAACTAGCCGGTAAGCTTTCTCGCTAACGCGTGGAGTAACTAACACGAGTTTCATTACTTCGCCTCCTTTGCTAGCCAAGCCTCGACTGCCTTGACGGCGGCTGGCGTGATAACGATTTTGTCGGCGTTCAAAATGTAATAAACGCTGAGGTATTGCGCGCGCACCAAGAGGGCATTGGCTAAGTTGTTTGTAGCGCGCATCAGTTCTGGAGTCTTTTCGTCGACGACGAGTAGAACGCGGTCTTTCTCGCTGCATTTCTTGGCGGCGAGGAATTTAGCGACTTCAGTGGTTTTGCCGGTAGTTTTGATATCGCTGACCAAGATTTTCTTATCTTGGTTGGCGAGTGTCAAAGCTTGGCGCAAAGCGACGTGCTTGCTGGTCTTGGATAGTTTCTTGCTGTAGTTTTCGTTGCCGCGCGGCCCGAAAACGATACCACCGTGGCGCCAGATTGGGTTGCGGGTCGAGCCAAAACGTGCTCGGCCGGTTCCTTTTTGTTTCCACGGTTTCTTGCCGCCGCCGCGAACTTCGCCGCGGGTTTTGGTGGTAGCGCTTGCCTGGCGGCTGTTGGCCAAAAACGCGTCGTACGCAAGTTTTAACAGCTCGTGGTTTGGTACGTCAACCTCAAACACACTCTTTGGCAAGGCTGCTTTTGCTGGCTTGGTTGATTCAGCCATTACTTAGCACCTCCTAATTTGATTAAGCCCTTCTTGGGGCCTGGCACTGCGCCCTTGACACCAATCAAGTTGTCTTCAACCGAGATATAAGCGACCTTCAGGTTCTTGACAGTGACCTGTTCGGCGCCCATGTGTCCGGCCATGCGCTTGCCTTTGAATATTTTTTGCGGGTACATGCTGCCGATTGAACCGACTTTGCGAGTGTTACCCTTGCCGCCGTGGGTTTTGCGGTGGCGTTTGAAGTTGTGCCGCTTGATAGTGCCAGCCCAACCTTTACCCTTGCTGATGCCTGTAGCATCAATAACGTCGCCGAGCTCGAACTCCGAGACGTTCCATGTGTCGCCGACCTTGACTTCGCCAAGTTCGTCAACGCGAATTTCCCCGATTTTTTTCGGGGTCACACCGGCTGGTTTGACATGTCCAGCCACGGCCTTGCTCAGGTTCTTACCCGTACCATATGCCACCTGGACTGCGTTGTAGCCGTCGGTTTCGACAGACTTGACCTGAGTCACAGTCATCGGGCCAGCTTGGATCAGCGTCACCGGAATAGTGGTGCCGTCCTCGCCAATGATTTGGGTCATACCAATTTTGGTACCGAAAAGTGCTTTCATTGCCCTCTTGCTCCCATTTAAAAGCCTCGGCGGCTGGTAGTATCCGTTGCCCGGACTTGCCAATTCGCGCGAGTCTCTATAGTTAATATTACGCGTAATAGAATTACATCTACTATTATAGCACGTCTAGCTATAGCTCGTCAATATCGCGCAGCCTTATTTATCAAAGTATTCTGGTAAGACCTTGCCCGCTAAAGTTGCCGCTAACAGCACTGCGAAACCGCACATAATCGACGGAATGCCAGAAATCGTCGACGGATCTACGATATTAACAAACGTTGTCGGTACCATAAACAAGATATAGCCAATCATTAGCGAACACAAAGATTGGCGAATATTTTTTGCAGCGGCTTTACTTTGGATATAAGCGTATACAATAGCAATAATCAACAAACCATAGTAGTATCCTGCATAAATCGGATAAAATTCATCGCGATTCTCAAAGATTACGTAATTGCCTAAGCAGGCGCCAGCTTTTACACCGTCAGCTTCCAATAAAAAATAGCCGACAAATAGTGCCGCCAAAATATAACATAGAACTGGAATCCAGCGCCTTTTATCGCCAGAAAGTTGATAAATCAAATGAATACCCAGAGGCGGCAGCATAGTAATCGCCATATAACCGAGCTTTGCCCAACCTAGGCTATCAAGAAAAATCGTACCTTCGCAGACATTATACTCAGCCCACTGAAACAGCGCCAGGCAGATGAGCAGCGCCATAGCAATCCTTGTTACAGCGTTTAGCTTATAGCGCCAAAACGTATATAGCGCCAAAACAAGCTCAATCGCTAGCGTTGCCAGCATCACCGGCGGCGAAAAGCAGTAAAGTTTCAGCTTCTTAAACTTATTCATACGATGAATTATACACCATTGCGGTAGCTAATCGTTGTCGCGAGCAGTAAACCATTCGCCAAATTTCTGCCAATGCTGAAAATGAGAAGGGTTAATCTCCGCACCGTCATGACGGAGCGCAAATTCCTCAGCAATTGTTAATCCGCCGCTATCCTCCATTGATACAACCTGATTCATTGACGTTCCTTCGCCGCGCGGCTCATTTATAAACACGCCAGTTTGATCATATATAAACAACTTTAGTTGCTCGCCATCAAAATAAGCCACGACGTCATGCAATATAATTCTCCGATCATTTTTATCTTTCATCAAAGCCAAAAAATCTTCAGCCGTAAACCAACCAACAATATCTTTCATATAACCGCCTGGAAAGCCGCCCAGTGCTGGAATTTCCCAGCTACTATCGTTAACGACAACCGGCTGGCCTGCTTTTTCATACGCCGACTTAACTTTCGCTTCGGTAATATTCAGCGGATCATGATGCTGGATCTCATCAATGTCAATTTGTAGCGGCTCGACAACAATCCCATAGCCTTCCAGAACCGACTTGGCTTCTTCGAGTTTGTGCGGATTGCCTGTGATAAACGTAACCGCCTTCATTACGCTTGCTCTCGAGTTTCAGAGTTTACTTTCTCAAATCGCGGCACAGATTTCCCGTCCAACAGCACTGTTTCTGTAAACATACTGGCAGGACGGGCGAATAATTCATATTCATTTTCATAGAGAGGTCGGTAAATCACCAGGAGCTCTTCCGTCTCAGTTTCTAAGGCTAGGCCGATCACCTCGTATAGTTTGCCTGATTTGCTATGCTTGTACGTGCCCTTGCTGATTTTTGCGCAACGGCTCCGTTCTTTACTATCCGCCGTTTCTTCGCGATACTTCTCTGGCTGAGCGCGGAAGATTTTCACCCATCTGCTATCATCCGCCAAGTCATGATATTTAATGTAATGTCGTTTGTCAAAGCCGCCCTTATCCTGCTTTTTACGCGCCATTTCCTCTTGAACTTGCTCTATAGAAAAGCCAAAATCTTGGCGCAGCGCGTCAACAACTTCCTGCAAATCAGCCAGCTCTTTAAGCGATTCATCACGCTGGTTATCGTCCAGCGGAATTTCGTCTGCCTCCTCGTGAACTTTGCGGAGCAACTCGCGGCGAAATTCTTGCTTGCCTAGCTTTCGGTACTCCGTATGCAAAACTTCTTCATCATCGAGACACTTTTTAACCACCTTGTCACGAACTAGTTTTTGTAAGTAAAATCGAATCATTTCAAATCAATGTCTTAATACTTGTCTTTGTAGGTTGATATATTAGATTATAAG
>CAUTSQ010000043.1:0-6785 GCA_963541395.1 uncultured Candidatus Saccharibacteria bacterium
ACCAGTGACCTTAGGCTTATGAGTCCTACGCTCTAACCAACTGAGCTACAGTGCCGCAAGAGTAAAGCACTGTAGATTATAGCAGATAACAGTAATCGGTGGCAAGCTAGGTTTTTTAAGGATAATTTAATGAAGCTGGCGGACAATATGCTTCGAGAAATATTTCCCGTACTTCTCTAGTGAGCCGCCCTTCTGTGTCAAGGGCGGTTTGCTATTCTGTGTTATAATTTTGCCGTGAACGATGAGCTAGAATTAAATGAACGAGTAGAAGTTATTGCGACGTTTGGCAGCGGTTTAGAATTGTGCGTACCGCGGCGGTTTAGACGTCCGAATGGGTGTGAGGTTGAAGTAAGCGAGCTAGGTTTGCGGCATCCAGTAGCTAAAGGACGGCGAACGATGCATATTTTTGATGTGACGGACGGGCAAGCTGATTATCGGCTGGAATTCGATAGCGAGCGGTTGACTTGGCGATTGACGCGCGAGGCGGAGCATGGCTGAATCAGCTAGCCAAAGAAAGCAATCCTTCTCGAATGGCTTAAACTTAGGACATAATCAAACATTACCGCTGATTATGCATATAGATCTCAATAGCTGTTTTGCGACTATTGAACAGCAGTCGCGGCCGCTGCTGCGCGGTCGGCCAGTGGCGGTAGTTAATCGTTTGGTCGAGAACACTTCGGTTATCACCGTGAGTTACGAAGCGAAAGCTTACGGCGTTAAGGCTGGCATGAAATACCGCCAAGCTAAACGCCTGTGTCCCAAGCTAGTAGCGCTCGATAGCGATCCGCCGAAATATCGCTGGGTATATCGGCAGCTGCTACGAATTATGAACAGTTACAGTCCAGCGGTGGTAATGAAAAGCATTGATGAAGGTATAATTGATTTTGCAGTAGCGCCCGAATCAATGCGGTCGCGCGGTTTAGAAGCCATCGGCAAAGAGATAAAGCAGCGGTTGTGTACCGAAGTAGGCTCGTACATGCGTTGTAATATCGGTATCGGTACTAACCGTTTCTGGGCCAAGATGGCGGCTAGCTTGCACAAACCTGACGGGCTTGATGTCGTGACGGCGCAAAATGTACTAACGGTGTTAGCTAACTTAACTTTACGCGATCTAACGGGAATTGCGCGGCACAACGAGCAGCGGCTGAACGCGGTGGGTATTTTTACGCCGTTGCAAATGTATGAATCGTCGCCAGAGGCGCTTCATGCTGCTTTTCATAGTATTAATGGTGAAAAATGGTATCAACGTCTGCATGGCTGGGAAGTCGATGATTTGATAAGCGACGTTAAAACATGCGGCCGCCAATACGTACTAGAGGAGCGCAATATGCCGCGGCAACAAATAGCCGCTCGATTGCACAATTTAGTCGAGGCGGTTGGACAAAAATTGCGTTCGCAGCGCAAGTCGGCGCGCGGCGTCGGTATTTATGTGCGAATGGCGGGTGTGGGTAGCAGCTCAAAGCTATCGTCGAATAATGGACGCTGGGGTCGCGCGGGTAATTACTGGCAGCGTAAATATTTAGCGCCGCTGCCAATGTTTAGCGATGCTGCGTTGTGGCGCGTGGCCGAAGAGCTATTCTGCCAGGCGCCGGCTGGCGATATACGCGAGATAGGCGTGCATTGTTATAATCTGTATAACAGCACCAGCGATCAACTGAGTTTGTTTGGCGACGAATTAGCGCGCGAGCGCCAAACCACTTGGGCGATTGACGAGATTAATCAGCGGTACGGCGCTCGGACTATTCACGCTGCTAGTACGCTTAATACCGAGGCGGTTCGCACCAAGATTCCGTTTGGCAGTACGCGCTATTTATAAAAAATGTATCACTGCATATGGTATCAATTAATACTAGCGTCCTGATGGATTATAATAAAAAGTAATATGACGTACCTAGTGGCAGTTTCTGGCGGCGTGGATAGCGTGTGTTTATTGGATATGCTAAGCCGGTCGGAACATCGGCTAATTGTAGCGCATGTCGAACATGGAATCCGCGGCGAGGCTTCGCGCGCTGATGCACGGTTTGTGGCAGCGTTGGCGCAGAAATATAATTTACCGTTCGTTTCGACGGCGCTTAATCTCGGGCCGAATGCTAGCGAAGAATTAGCGCGCCAGAAGCGGTATGACTTTTTGCTAGCGCAGGCACAGAAGTTTGGCGCGGTGCTGGTTACGGCGCATCATGCTGAAGATGTTGCTGAAACGATTGCTATCAATATTGAGCGAGGTACGGGATGGCGCGGGTTAGCTGTGCTAGCGCGCACAGGAGTTAAACGTCCGCTGATTTCTTTTACCAAGACGCAATTGTACGATTATGCGCTGCAGCATCGCTTGGAGTGGGTTGAAGATGCAACGAACGCAAGCGGTCTTTATCAACGCAATCGTGTCAGAAAAGCACTAAAAAGTGTTGTTAATCGACGCACAATTATAAAACTATTGCAGTTGCGCGCTAGACAGCTAGCTTTGCGGAAAGATATTGAACGCGAAACTGAGCGGATCACACTGCGCAATAGCGGTTCGCGATATTTTCTATCGCAGATTGATGATGATGCAGCGTTAGAGCTGTTAGCGAGCGATATTGCCAGGCAAACTGGCGGACTGCGCCCGACTCGGCCGCGTACTCAACGGGCTTTGCTGGCTATCAAGACGGCGCGGCCGGGCGCTAAAATTGATGTCGGCGATGGCGTGCAATTAGAAATTGCCTCTCGAACTTACTGCGCGAAGGTGGTATAATTACAGAGATATTCTGAATTTGATTATAAAACCACGAAAGGATACATATTTCAATGCCTAAACCTCGTAAACAAAAGGTGAGTAATAAAGTTCGGCTCGGTTTATTCTGGGCAATTATCGTTTTGATTGGCCTGTCGCTATATGCGGCATTTATGCCGGCTAAGCCGCTCCAGGAAGTACCAATCGCTCAGGTGATTCGAGACGCCAACGAAGGCAAAGTAGCCAAGATCGAAGGCCAAGGCGGCGACCTTCAGGTGACCATGAAGGGTGAAAATAAGCCGTCTAAGCGGACATACTTAGGCGGCGGGGTTTCGTCGCTGCTGAAAGACAATATACTTAACGAAAAAGGCCGTGCAGTTGTTTCGGATAGCGCGCCAGTTGATAATTCTTTGATGCTGACTTTGATGACGGTGGTTTTGCCAGTGTTGCTGATCGGCGCGCTGTTTGTTTTTATGATGCGGCAAGCTCAGGGCCAGAATAGCCAGGCGATGAGTTTTGGTAAAAGTAAGGCTAGGTTATACGGCCTTGATAAAGAACGCGTAGTATTTGATGATATCGCTGGCAATGATAATGCTAAACAGGATTTACAAGAGGTCGTTGACTTTCTGAAGCATCCGAAAAAATATCAAAGTCTCGGTGCTAAAATCCCGAAGGGTGTGCTGCTAGTCGGCGATCCAGGTACCGGCAAGACGATGCTAGCGCGAGCAGTAGCTGGCGAGGCGGATGTACCTTTTTTCTCGATTTCTGGTTCAGAATTTGTTGAGATGTTTGTTGGCGTTGGCGCCAGCCGTGTGCGCGATCTTTTCCAGAAGGCCAAGAAAAACGCGCCAGCGATTGTTTTTATTGATGAGATTGACGCCGTTGGGCGTAAACGCGGCAGCGGTATGGGCGGCGGCCATGACGAGCGCGAGCAGACACTGAATCAAATTTTGGTAGAGATGGACGGTTTTGAGGCTGACACCAATGTGATTGTAATAGCAGCGACCAACCGGGCTGACGTGCTTGATCCGGCTTTGCTCAGGCCAGGGCGTTTTGACCGGCACGTGACGATTAGTTTGCCGGAGCGCAAAGACCGCGAAGCTATTTTGAAAGTTCATTTCAAAAATAAGCCGACTGACGACACGGTCGATCTCGATAAACTAGCAGCCAAGACGGCTGGTTCCAGTGGTGCTGATTTGGCGAATATTGCTAATGAGGCAGCAATCATCGCAGCGCGGCGCAACTCCAAGAAAGTGTCGAATGACGACCTAACCGAAGCTTTTGAAAAAGTGGCTATCGGCCCGGAGCGTAAAGCTAAAGTAATGAACGACCACGAAAAGGAATTAACTGCTTATCACGAAGCTGGCCATGCTATTGTTGGTCATGTTTTGCCAGATAGCGATCCAGTACACAAAATCACTATCATTCCGCGCGGCGGTACGGGTGGTGTGACGTGGTTCTTGCCGCCAGAGGATAGAAGTTACACTAACGTTTACGAGTTCAAGGATATTCTAGCGCGGGCGTTGGGCGGCCGGATTGCCGAGAAGCTGATTTACGGCAATGATGGTATTACTACTGGTGCTGGCAGTGATTTGCGCCACGCTGCTAAAGTTGCTCGTAATATGATAATTGAACAAGGCATGGGCTCGAAACTGCGCGACCAAGTCTTCCACGAGGACAATGGCGGCATGGTTTTTGACAAAATTACCCACGACCGGCCATATTCAGAGGCGACAGCACAAGAGATCGACAACGAGGTCGAGGCGCTAATCAAGGAAGCGTCGGCTCGTGCCGAGACAATACTCAGCAAGAATCGGGCAGTGCTTGAAAAGCTCAAGGATGCTTTGCTCAAAAACGAAACTCTCGAAGAAGAAGACGCCGCTAAATACATGAAGGATGCGGTGCTGCCAAAGGAAGTAAAACTACACGCATAAACTATGGCGGGGCGAGGAAGTCGAGTACGGTCGGTTGTTGCGAAAGCGAATAGCAAATTGTCAGTACAGTGGGCGGCAATTCTGCTGTCTGGATCGACAATGCTGTCAAGCTTGCTGGGGATTTACCGCGATCGTTTAATTAATGGCATGTACCTAGACACTTATAAAGTGGGTGCTGATGCCTATGTGGCGGCGTTTACCGTGCCGGATTTTATGTATTTCCTGCTAGTGTCGGGCGCTTTGAGCGTATCGTTTATCCCAGTGTTTAATCAGCGTTTGGCGAGCGGCAATAAGCGATCGGCGTGGGAGCTGAGTTCAAGCTTGCTGAATCTCTTTGCGGTATTGACGTTAATCACTAGCGTGCTAATTATCATCTTTGCCGACCCGCTGGTGCGCTATGTTGTTGGCCCGGGCTTTGGCGAACAAGGACATGCTTTGGCGGTGAGTATGATGCGTATAATTGCCGTCAATCCGTTTTTGTTTGCGATTGCGACAGTAGTATCGAGTATGCAGCAGGCAATCGGCCGGTTTACTTTTTTGGCGCTTGCACCAACCATCTATAATTTAGGCATCGTCGTCGGTGCTAAGTATTTTACTAACGGCATTAATATTTTTGGCTGGCAGATTTTTGAAGGCGGCATTATGGGTGTGGCGCTTGGCGTGGTGCTAGGAGCAATTTTGCAGCTGGTAGTTAGTTCAATTGGCCTGGTCGGCGTAAACTTTGACTATCGCCCGGTGATTTCTTGGCGCAACAAAGGTTTTCGCCAAGTTTTGAAACTTCTACCGCCGCGCTCAATTGATCAAGGGATCGATTATTTTAATGGAATTGTTGAAATTAATCTAGCGTCACGGATGGGCGACGGAATTATGCGTGTTTACCAGCAGGCGTCAAGCTTGAGTTTGATGCCGGTAAATCTAGTCGGCGTAGCTATTAGCAATGCGGCTTTTCCGCGGATGACTGAACGGCTAGCGGAAGGGCGAGTTGACCTCTTCAAGAAAGAGTTGCGCTCGGTTTTCCGCTGGATTGTCTGGTTGGCCTTGCCGATTGCCGTGATTACTTTCTTTGCGCGTGGTTATGTGGTGGCATTCATCAAGAACGGCGGGCAGCCGGCGATTGCTAGTGTTCTCGGCGCGTTGGTGATATCGATATTCTTCCGGACGCTTTATCACATCATGGCGCGAACGTTCTACGCACAGCAAGACACGCGAACACCTCTGTATATTTCGATAGCGACGATATCGTTAAATATTGTGTTGGCAATCATATTCACGCAGCTGTTCGGCTGGGGAGTGTTTGGTTTGGCTTGGGCGCAATCAATTGTTTCGGTGGTAGAGATTGCGATTTTGCTAACTATATTGCACGTACGTACACCAGGTATTTTTAATCGCAAGACACTACGCAGCATTATTACTATGATGATTGCCAGTGCAATTATGGGCGTGGTGACTTATTTTGTGGTACAGATGCTACAGTTGCAGTCGCGCGATATGAATTTTATGGCGGTTTTCCCGAAGTTTACCGTTATCGTGGTAGTGAGTTTTGCGGTATATATAGCTTTAAGCAAAGTATTCAAGCTTGAAGAGGCGGATCCGATTGTTGCGAAACTACAACAGCTGCTATTCGGCAGAGTGAGGCGTTAGAGTGGAGCGTATCCGTAATTTTTGCATCATTGCTCATATCGATCACGGCAAATCGACGCTGGCGGATCGGATGATGGAGATGACGGGGACGGTGGAGAAGCGCGAGATGAAGTCGCAACTGCTTGATAGTATGGACTTGGAGCGTGAAAAAGGGATTACTATTAAGTTGGCGCCGGTGCGAATGAAGTATGAGCCGACTGCTGCTGGTCTTTTCTCTGAAGGCTTTGCCTTTCCGGCAAAGCGAGGCCAAGAGCGTAAGCTAGATCAGTTGGCGGCCGAGCGGCCTGAAGAGAAAAGCGCCAGCGAGGTCGGCACTAACAGGCCGTTGCGGTCGGTTACTTACGATCTCAACCTTATCGATACGCCCGGCCATGTCGATTTTAGCTACGAAGTATCGCGCAGCTTGCAGGCGTGCGAGGGCGCGGTATTGGTAGTTGACGCTAGCCAAGGCATTCAGGCGCAGACGCTGGCGAATGTGTACTTGGCGATGGAGCAGGACCTCA
>CAUTSQ010000044.1:0-6207 GCA_963541395.1 uncultured Candidatus Saccharibacteria bacterium
CAACCACTTTTAGTCCCAGTGGCAAGTATGAATAAACACCTGCCATCGTTTTATGCACGTAGCCAGCGCGAATCAGCAGCTGGGCATTACGCGCCACTTCGTCAGCTGGCGCCTGCTTGGTAGTTCGAGTAAAATTTTTGCTTAATCTCATAATACCTTATATTCTACCGTGAATTACGCATATCAACAAATTACCAAAACGCCGCCGCAACATAAACCGCATAAAAGGCCACGCTATTCTTGATTGCGTGCAGCAAAAAGCCAGACCAAATCGATCCAGTGTATTCGCGCAACGTACAAAGCACCAAACTCAGCGCAAACGTATCAATACCAACGTTCCACTGCCCATGCGCTACCCCAAAAAGCAAGCTAACAAAAAATACGTTAGCTGCTACTGGCAACTTCGCCGAACGCAGTTTGCCATACAGCATACCGCGAAAAATCACCTCCTCGCATAATGGCACCACTATCACCAGCACCACGAAAGCTATCGCTAAATCTAGCGAAAACAGCCTGTCTGATACCCCAACATCTTGAGCTTGGTTTGGGTTAAATCCTGGTATGATAGCTTGCGCAACAAATGATAAGCTCACTGTCAAAGCAATGTAAGCCACCGCGCCAACGATTGCCATACCGATATCGCGCCACTCAATCAACCGCTGTACGCCAGCCTGTTTGGCTGATACTGCTTTTTTGATACGCCAAGATACCGTGCAAACGGCGGCAATTGTCAAGACATGAACAAAACATTGCAAAATTAGATTAACCACTGATACATTAGCTTGCGCCAACCAACCTGTCCGCAATAGCAATCGCCCAACGCCAGCTACCGCATAAGCAGCCGCTACCATCGATATCGCCACCAGCAGCGTCCAGCCGATCCACGATAGTACCTGCCGCCGGGAAAAACGAAGCTTTTTTAGATTACCCACCCGCCAGCGTTTCATTTGAATAGTTTCCCGACGTCAGAAATCGTTACTAATATTATCAATACTATCAAAACCAAGAAGCCAGTACCATGAATTTTCTCCTCGGTATCTTTGCGGAGCGGTTTCTTTATTAAGCGGAACAAAGCCGTCACAAACCACCGCCCGCCATCAAGCGCTGGAATTGGCAAGATATTCATCACTGCCAGCGACAAAGCGATTAGTCCAGCAATCATCAAGACATAGCGGCCGCCAGCCTCGCCAGCCGCCGGAAACAACATGCCAAATATCGTTACCGGACCGCCGACACTGTTACCAACTGTTGCTAATTTTTGATTAGCCTGCTGCTGCGCCTGGTCGTTCGGCACGATTTTCATAACCAGCCCTGTCAAGCCGTCATAAACAACTTGCCCAAGCCCTTGAATAGTTATCCCAGTCAATTGAGTAGTTAGTCCTACGCCGACAATTGGCGCCGACCAAGTCGAACGCATCAAGACCTCTTGAGATAAACTGGCGCCCAGATAGCCGCGCTTGTCATCATTGCTAGACCGCAACGTTACAGGCAGCACTGCCTCTCGGCCGTTTCGCGAGTAGCGAATCTTGACTGTTTTGCCTTTGTCGCGAGCTAATCTCTTGGTCAGCTCATCTGGAGTTTTAATCTTATCGCCATCAACCGACAGAATATCGTCGCCAGTTTTTAATCCGCTTTTTTGCGCTGGCAAGTCGTTCTCGACACCAGCTATCTTGACTTCTTTGCCTGAAGTTGTCGTGTCGCTAGCCACGGTGAATTGATTAGCGACAAGCGGCGGCATACCCCACCACGCCAAAATCGTAAATATCAACACCGCACTCAGCCAATTCACTGCTACGCCAGCCAGCAAGATTTGTGTTTTTTGCCAAAATGTCGCTGCACCGTAATCGCCAGGCTGCTTATCATCGTCATGCTCGCCTTGTAACTTAACGAAACCGCCTAGCGGCAGCCAGTTAATACTGTAATCAACATTTTTGCCCAAAAAGCTTTTCTTGACCTTCTTCTTATAAGCTGCCGGCGGGAAGCCAATACCAAACTCCTCAACACGCACTCCGTAACGCCGCGCCACCAAAGCATGGCCTAACTCGTGCGTCACCACTAAAATAGTCAACACAATTATACCGACAATGATACCAAAAACTAAACTCATTTCACTCTCCAAACCGCCGCGAACGTTTCGCGTACTCATTTAGTATAGCGGTTATGTCGCGTTTTGTCATATCTGGCCACGATTTTTTAACAAAAATTAGCTCGCTATAAGCACTGCGCCACAGCATAAAATTGCTTAGCCGCTGTTCGCCGCTAGTGCGCACTATCAAGTCGCATGGCGGCACATCTGGCGTATACAAAAATTGCTCAAATATTTGCGCTGTTACTTTTTTGTGTGCTGAAAGTGTTTTGCGCAAAGTGTTGACTGCATCTATAATTTCCTGGTGACCGCCATAGTTAAACGACAAAATCGCCGTGCCGTGCGTCAAATCTTTGGTGGCCGCTTCGGCCTCGTCAATCGCTTTTTTGACTCGGCGGCTGAGGCGCACGCGCGTCCCCGCCACCCTTAGACGTATGCCGCGTTCAACGAAAATATGCAAATCGCGCGTCAACATTTGCACCACCAAATCCATCAGATGCTTAATCTCCGGGCCGCTACGATGCCAGTTCTCGGTACTAAAAATATACGCGCTGACATACGGCACGCCGCGATCGATAGTGTCGATGATAATTTCGCGCAACTTTTCATAACCAGCGCTATGTCCTTCTTGCGCCGATAGGCCCTGAGCTTTTGCCCAGCGGCGATTGCCGTCGACAATGAAGCCGACGTGTACTGGCAATACTTTCTCGCTCATTAGATGGTCAGAATATCCTTTTCTTTGTCCTTAAAAGCGGCCTCTAGCTTGTCTTGGAATTCATTCATCAAGCGATCAAATTCTTTTTCGATCATTTTGAGATCGTCCTCGCTCAGTTCTTTAGCTTCCTTCATTTTTTTGGCATCCTTGATGCCGTCTTGGCGAATATTACGCAAAGCGATTCGCGCTTCTTCCAACTTCTCTGAAGCTTGACGAACCAGCTGCTTGCGTCGCTCTTCGGTCAAGGCTGGCACTGGTACGCGCACCACCCGGCCATCGTCGCTCGGATTAAAACCAAGGCTCTGATCATTGCGAATCGCCGCCGCGATATTTTGCAAATTACTCGGATCAAAAGGTGTCACCAGCAACATTTGCGCTTCGGGAGCTGTCACGTTGGCCACTTGATTGAGCGGCATGCTAGCACCGTAAGCTTCAACCATCACGCCCGCTAGCATACCTGGGTGCGCCCGGCCAGTGCGAATCTTGCGCAGCTCCTCGCCAAAGTGCTCAAATGCGCCTGTCATTTTTGCTTCATATTCGTCTGTACTAAACATATATTCTCCTTTACTTTATTGTACCATTAAACGCTAATTTATCTGCGCCACTCCTAGCAAACTAGCCCGTCGGTCAAACCCCCGACGCAAACGATACGCCTGGCGAAAATCCGGAGAGCCGTCGACTTCTTGATAGGCATTTTCATCGAAAATCAACCACACATCTAGCGGATAGTGCGGCCGTTCGGCTACCCGTGGCATTACCGTGTGATACAGGCGGAAAAACGCATCAGTCGTATGGTATGGCATATATGGCACGAATGCTCGCCCCAAAACTTCTGGCTCGCTACCATCCTGGTTTAGCGGCAAGCCGCCAGTCTCGCGAATCCGTTTAATAAACGCCACCCGCCCTGCCTCGTTAGTAAATTTGCGCGACTGCAGCCCGCAAACGATAATATCTTGGTACATGAAACGATGCAAAAACACTATATCCACATAGCGCGAAATCTCGTAAGTCTTGGTGCGATTCGGCCCCATGCCAACGAAAGGATTGTCGGCAAAATCATATCTATAAGCTGGAATATCAATATGAATAATTCCGTCTGTATCTTCGCTTAGCTGGTCTCGCAAAGCAATCAGCTGATCGTCAAGATCCTTGCTATCAATCCGCTCGTGGTCTTGAAAAACTTCGCTCTCGGGCCGCAAGTCAATATCATCCAGCTCGCTCGCACGCTCGCGCTCACTGCCGCTTGGCTTTTCGCGATTGCTATAAAAATCAAAACTACCAGATTCAAAATTGCGCATCTACATTCCGCCGTTGATTGCTCATGCTTTTAACATACAAAAATAACCGCCATATTTCAGCGGTTATATTGGTTGTGTAAGACGTAGGCTTATTCGCCGCCAAGCTCGATACGCTTGAATTGGCTAACGCGCACATTCTCGCCGCGCAGTGCTACTTGCTCTTTAATCAGCTCGCCGACGGTTTTGTTGTCATCAAGTACGAAGGTTTGCTCGGATAGGACTTGTTCGGCAAAATACTTGTTGAGTTGTCCTTCGACAATTTGCTCGCGCATATTCTCTGGCTTATCTTGCAAACTGTCGCTTGCCAAAAACTCCTGCTTTTTCGCTTCGTAAACGTCGCTAGGAATATCCTCGACCGTTGCATATTCTGGTGCCATCGCTGCGATCTGCATAGCAATTTGGTGCGCAAACTCCTTGAATTCTGGCAAGCGCGCCACAAAATCAGTTTCGCAGTTAACCTCGACAACCACGCCAATACGGCCCGAGTGTACATAGCTCTCAATCAGACCTTCGCGCGTCTCGCGGTCGCCTTTTTTCTCGGCCTTGGTCAAGCCTTTCTTACGCAGCGCCTCGAGAGCTTTGTCGAAGTCTCCCTCGGCTTCAACTAGCGCTTTCTTAGCATCAGTCAGGCCAATGCCGCTTAATTCTTTCAGCTTTTTAATGTCTTCAATTGATACGCCCATCCTATTTCTCCTCTTTTTTAGTCTTACCTTCGTTCACCGCTGCTACAAAGTAGTCTAGCAACAACTGCAACCCTTTAATCGCGTCGTCGTTGCCTGGGATTGGATATTCAACTTTGCTCGGGTCGGCATTAGTATCAGCAATCGCCACCACTGGGATACCGAGATTTTCTGCTTCAGCGATTGCATTTTTATCAACCAGCATATCGAGCACGATTAAAGCGCCAGGCTTACCATTCAATTCTTTGATACCGCCGTATTTGAAGTTCAAACTATCGATTTCTTCTTGGTAGCGCTGAACTTCTAGCTTATTGTAGCGCTTCTCGAGATCGCCGTTGTCCATGCGGCGCTCGAGGTCGCGCAGCTTCTTGATCTGCGCATTAGTAGTGGTGACATTGGTTAGCATACCGCCAATCCAGCGATTCACCACAAACGGCTGGCCAGCCGACTCGGCAGCCGCTTTGACGATATCTTTGGCCTGCTTTTTGGTGCCAACAAACAAAACTTTTTTGCCGCTCGCTACCGTCTTGGTGATAAACGGTAAAGCTTTGTCTAGCACCTCAACTGTCTTCGCTAAATCAATAATATGGCTATCCTGGCGTTTTGAGTGAATATACGGCGCCATCTTCGGGTGCCAGCGGCTAGTTTTGTGTCCAAAATGAACACCAGCCTCAAACAAAGCTTTCATGTCTACTTCTACAGACATCAGTTTACTCCTTTTCCTCGCCCGCTGCTTTTGGAGCTGCAACGGGCTGTGTCGTTAAATTAATTACCATAGTAGTGTAACACTACGTAAGGTAATTGTAAAGCTATCTTTACGTTAGACTGACTTTACTACTACCGCTTATTTTTGTTATGCTTATGATTATGAAAGAACATTTTCGCAAAATTTCGTCGCGCGCCTCAACGCTGGCTGGGTCGGCTGGCGTGTTTATCCTAGCGGCCGCTTCAATAGCTGTTTGGTTTATCACCGGGCCGATTTTTAACTTCTCTGACACCTGGCAGTTGGTTATCAACACTGGTACGACAATTGTTACTTTTTTGATGGTTTTCTTGATCCAAAATACTCAAAACCGCGATAGTCGCGCTATTCAGCTTAAACTTGATGAACTAATCCGCTCCACCAAGGGCGCTCGCATGCGCTACGTTGGATTAGAAGACTTCAGCGACGAAGATTTAGCTGACATTGAGGAAGAAATTCGCGCCATTACCCAGCTGCCGGCCTCGCAGCGCGCGCTGCGCAAACTTCACGACAAAATCAGCAGTGAAAAGGAACGTCGTAGCAACGAGAGACATCGTAAACTACATCTTTGACAACTATACAGTTTTTTGCTAGAATACTACAGTTATGAAAAGCAGTATTCACCCACAGGACTATCGCCTGGTCGTATTTAGCGACGAACAAGCAGGCTTCGCGTTCTTGACTCG
>CAUTSQ010000045.1:0-5592 GCA_963541395.1 uncultured Candidatus Saccharibacteria bacterium
GGCTTGCTTGCTCCATACGCCGCCATAAACCATATCAGTAGCGTCGGCAGCGGTAGCTGGCTCTGGTGCCTGAAATACGGCAAAAAACTGTACAACGAGTGCAAAAGCTGTAAAAATAAGTCCTAATCTGCGCACCGATTCTTCTTTGCGTAACCGTTTTGCATAAAAACCTAATTGTCCGACTAACGCGGGGCTAAAGGCGAGATTTGATACTAGCTTTCTAAACATTTTGCTTACCTTTTTGTGTTATTTTGAGATATATTTTCCTCTTTTTTATAATATCATACTTATGGCAACTGCAGCAATACCTTGAATGAACAATTTTTTTTATGGTATAATGTGGGTATTAATAGACAAGCTGAGTGACTGTAAATAGGGAGTGATTTCATTATGAGTAAACAAAAAAATGATGGTTCGTATGATAGTTCGCAGATCCAAGTTCTTGAAGGTCTCGAACCAGTACGCAAACGTCCAGGAATGTATATTGGTAGCACGGGATATGATGGTATACACCATTTAATTAAAGAAATCGCCGACAACTCGGTAGACGAAGCTATAGCTGGTTATGGGTCGCGAGTTGATGTGAGATTGTTGGCAGATGGCGGTGTGACAGTAATTGATAATGGTCGTGGTATTCCAGTAGATAAGCACCCTAAGACTGGCATTAGTACGCTTGAGACAGTCCTGACTGTGTTGCATGCTGGCGGTAAATTCGGCGGCGGCGGCTACAAGGTGTCAAGCGGTTTGCATGGTGTTGGTTCTAGCGTGGTTAATGCTCTATCTACTAAGCTGATTGCTGAAGTTGTTAGGGGCGGTATGCTATATCGTATCGAATTTTCTCGCGGTAAAACTGTGGTACCGCTCAAGAAAATAGGAAAAACCGATCGGCCAGATGGCACCTGTATCACGTTCTATCCAGATGCTGAAATCTTTAAGGAGACAGTTAAATTTGATTATAAATGGGTGGTAAATTATTTACGCCATCAGGCATATCTAACTAAAGGTGTTTATACCTCTGTTTATGATGAGCGTACTCACGAGCGCCAGGCATTCTACTTCGAGGGTGGTATCAAGAGCTATGTCAAGAATTTGAATAAGGGTAAAGATGTGCTTGGCGATGAGATATTCTATGTCGATAAGCAAGTCAGCGATTCGGTTGTCGAAATAGCGGTACAATACAACGATTCCTACATCGAAACCGTTAAGCCGTTTGCGAATAACGTTTTGACGCCAGATGGCGGCACGCACTTGGTTGGCTTTAGGTCAGCACTCACTAGGGTAATTAATGATTATGCCCGTAAAAATAGTTTACTCAAAGAAAAAGAAGATAACTTGACTGGCGATGATATCCGCGAGGGCCTGACGGCGGTGATATTGGTAAAATTGCCAGATCCGCAGTTTGAGGGTCAGACTAAAAATAAACTAGGTAATCCAGAGGTGCGTCGCTATGTCGAGCAAGTAATGAACGAATATTTCGCATATTATCTAGAGGAAAATCCAGCTATTGCTAAAAAAATTATCAATAAAGCCTTGTTGGCGGCGCGAGCACGCAAGGCAGCGCGGGCAGCGCGGGATAATGTAATTCGCAAAGGAGCGCTTGACGGCGCTAGTTTGCCTGGCAAATTAGCTGATTGTTCTAGTAAAGATCCGTCGGAATGCGAATTGTATATAGTTGAGGGAGATTCGGCCGGCGGTTCAGCAAAAACTGGCCGCGATAGCCGTACGCAGGCGATTTTGCCTCTGCGTGGTAAAGTGCTCAATACCGAGCGGGCTCGCTTAGACAAAATGTATGCCAATCGAGAAATCTTGAGCTTGATCAAAGGGGTAGGCGTAGGTATTGGCGATGCTTTTGATATTCGCGGACTACGCTATCACAGGATTATTATCATGACCGATGCCGATGTCGATGGCAGTCACATCGCGACGCTGCTAATGACGTTTTTCTTCCGCTATATGCGGCCAGTTGTGGAAGGCGGGCACATATATCTAGCTAAACCGCCACTGTTTAAGCTGAAATTATCTCAAAGCAAACAAGAGTATTTATATAATGAGGAGGCACTTGAAGCGCGGTACGATGAGCTAATTGCGGCACGCAAAGAGAAGGGCGTTCAGATTGATTTAAACGATTCACGGGCAAAACAAGCTGGCCTGAGCGAGTCGGCTCTACAACGCTATAAGGGTCTCGGTGAAATGGATGCTAGTCAACTCTGGGAAACAACTATGAACCCGGAAAATCGAGTGCTGGTACAGGTTAAGCTCGAGGATGCTGAGCGCGCTGATGCTATCTTTACGAAGTTAATGGGCGATGATGTCGAAGTGCGCAAGAATTTTATTCAAGCTAATGCTAATAAAGTCAGTCTTGATGAGCTAGATGTGTAAATGGACGAGAAGAAGGATAGGAATATGAAACCAGAGTCAAAAAAACCAGTCGAAGGCGAGATTATCGAGCAGACTAACGACGTTAGCCATTCAAAGTCTGTCGAGATTCGAACAGTAGAAGATGTTATGGAGGATAGCTTTATCCGGTATTCAATGTCGGTCATCGTTGACCGTGCTTTACCGGACGTACGCGATGGTATGAAGCCAGTTCATCGCCGTATTGTGTACGTAATGGACAAAATGGGTATAGGGCCGACAGCTAAGACCGTGAAAAGCGCGCAGATTGTCGGTGAAGTGATGGGTAAATACCATCCGCATGGCGATAGTTCGATTTATGATGCGATGGTACGTATGGCTCAAGATTGGGTGGAGCGCTATCCGTTGGTTCAGGGCCAAGGTAACTTTGGTTCAATGGACGGCGACCCGCCAGCAGCTATGCGTTATACTGAAGCAAAAATGACTCGGGTGTCAGAGTCGCTTTTGGCAGATATTGATAAAGAGACGGTTGATTTTCGCGATACATATGATTCTACGCGCCAAGAACCGATTGTTTTGCCTGCTAAATTGCCGAATTTACTGCTGAATGGGCAAGTTGGTATTGCTGTTGGTATGGCAACTAATATTCCGACGCATAATCTAGGCGAAGTGGTCGATGCAACGGTTATGTTGATTGACAATCCGGAAGCAACGCTTGATGACCTCATGAAGTGCATCAAGGGGCCAGATTTCCCAACTGGCGCGGTGGTTTATGGTGGCGCGCCGATGCGTCAAGCTTATGCGACCGGCCGCGGCAGCGTGACGATACGGGCGGTGGCGAACATTGAAGAAACCAAACGCGGCCGTCATCAAATTATAGTTTCTGAGATGCCTTATGGCGTGAATAAAGCAACGCTTATCGAAAAAATTGCCGATTTGGTGCACGAGAAAAAGATTACGGCGATTAGCGCTTTGCGCGATGAGTCGGCTCGCGGTAATGTGCGGGTAGTTATTGAGCTCAAAAAAGACTCTTATCCGAAGAAAGTACTTAACCAATTATACAAATTGACGGCGTTACAGACTAACTTCCATTACAATATGCTAGCTTTGGTACCGAGTGCTGACGATGCGACACGTCTGCAGCCGCGCGTTTTGGGTTTGCATGATATTCTGAATGAGTTTATCAAACATCGCCGCCAAGTGGTACGCCGCCGCACAGAGTACGAGCTACGCAAGGCTAAGGAGCGAGCGCATATCCTGGAAGGTTACAAAATTGCACTGGATAATATCGACGAGGTAATTAGAATTATCCGGGCTAGCAAGACGCAAGATGAAGCCGAAAAGGCGCTCATCGAAAAGTTCTCACTGAGCATTATCCAGGCCAAGGCGATTCTGGCAATGCAATTGCGCCGGCTGACGGGTTTAGAACGCGAAGCTATCGAGAATGAGCTAGCTGAGTTAATGAAAAAGATCGCGTATTTTGAAAAAGTTTTGGCTGACGAAAACGAAATCCTTCGCATCATCAAAGAGGAATTACTAGAAATTAAAGATAAATATGGCGATGACCGTTGTAGTAAAATTATCAACACCGAAGTCGGTAAGTTTAGCGATGAAGAACTAATCCCAGAAGAGGATACTGTTGTACTGTTGACAACGGAAAATTACATCAAGCGCACCTTGGCCAGCGATTATCGCCGTCAAAACCGCGGCGGCAAGGGTAAACGCGGTATGACCACTAAAGAAGAAGACGTTATTGATCAGCTAGTACCAGCTGGAACACATGATTGGCTGTTGTTTTTCACAAACAGGGGTAGAGTGTTTCGTCTGAAGGCCTACGAGGTGCCGGCAGCTAGCTTAGCGGCGAAGGGAGTAGCGGCGGTCAATTTATTGCAGCTGCAGCCAGAGGAAAAAATTACTTCAATTATCAATCTAGCTAAAGATGTAAATGTTGATGAAGGCTATCTATTTATGGCGACAACCAAGGGTACAGTCAAGAAGACAGCGATTGCTGACTATTCAAATATTCGCACCAATGGTTTAATTGCTATTAATTTGGATGAAGGCGATGAGTTGCGTTGGATCAAGCAAACTACTGGCAAGAACGATGTGATTATCTCGACTTCGGCTGGACAAGCGGTTCGCTTTAGCGAGGAGGAGTGTCGTCCGATGGGACGTGCTGCTCGCGGTGTGCGTGGTGTGCGACTACGAACGGACGATAGTGTTGTAGGTATGGATATTGTAACTTCAACTGATCAAAAATTGCTGGTGATGAGTGCAAATGGGTTCGGCAAAGTAACCAAGGTAGCTAATTTCCCGAGTCACCGCCGCGGCGGTGTCGGTGTGAAGGCCGCTGTCGTTACGGCAAAAACTGGTCCGATAGTTGCTGTTCAAACGCTTGAGAAGGATGCGATTGAGGCAATTATGATTAGTCAAAATGGACAGACTATCCGAGTGTCGCTTGACGATATTCCAGCACTTGGCCGTACTACTCAGGGTGTTCGAGTGATGCGTATTAATGACGGAGATACAGTTTCATCAATGGGGATTATACGTGATACAGACGAAGGAGAAAAATAGCGGATGGTAGTATCCCCTTATATAATAGCTTTTGCTGTCGGTTGGGCTATGGCGCAGTGCGGTAAGTATGTCGTTGCTGCTATTAAGATGCGTACCTTGAAAGTGTTTGATCATCTGTACATATCGGGAAATATGCCAAGCGCTCATAGTGCTACGATGATGTCGCTAGTGTCGATTATCGGTTTGAAAGACGGAGTTGGCAGTGGTTTGTTTGGTTTGGCGTTAGCTCTAGCGGCGATTGTGATGTACGACGCATTGATGGTACGGCGATCTGTTGGCGAGCAGGGCGAGGCTATCAAGCAAGTTATTGATATCTCGAAATTTGATGTATCGAAGCCGCGTAGCGCTAAGGGACATACCCCTTTGGAAGTGGTAGTCGGTGCTGTAATTGGCTTACTAGCGGGTATCGTTGTATTTTTAGCTACAAAAAACTAGCGATAGGGTGTTGACTTGATTAGGTTAGAGCGCTACAATAGTGAACAGTCTGGTTGCGAGAGGTAAACTTACAAATTGCATCTTAGCAGTCAGGTTAAGTAATTTAACAATTTGATTGTGCAATTATCATCGTCAGTCTATTTTTGAGTAGACGCTTCAAATGAAGCATCTTTATGGAGAGTTTGATCCTGGCTCAGGATGAACGCTGGCGGCGTGCCTAACACA
>CAUTSQ010000046.1:0-5319 GCA_963541395.1 uncultured Candidatus Saccharibacteria bacterium
AAGTATAGCAAACAAAACCGCTAATTTCAATAATCTTCTCACCAATTTCTCTTCGTATGATCTGGCGTGGCGTCTTTGTAATCTTCCAAGTGCTGGCTTCTTTCCTGGGATTTGCGCTGTTCGTTGTAGGCGTCGATGAATCGCTTGTCCAATTCTTTGAGCTTGCCGTCGGTGCTGCCCACGTCAACTTTTTCTTTATCGCCAGGGTTGGTGACTGAAATGTCCTGGTCGCCGTTTCTGAGCTGTTTTATCTGCGCCAACTTTTGCCGGATTCTCTGCTCAATAACGATTGCCGTTTTGCCGTCGTCGTTGCTCGCGTCGACTGTCCTGCTGGCAAATTGCACGCCGCAACTATCCTCGCCATCGTGCAGTACGGCGTTTGCCTCGTCGTAGCGGATGATTGCCTGATCGTAGCGTTTTTCGCTGGCGAGGGCGTCTGCTTGCGCCTCGATTGACAGCGACAGGTTGATGCGGACAGGGCATTCGTGCGTTTTCGGCGCTTTTTGCAGGGCTTGGCGGAATTGTTTTTCTGCCAAGTCGTAGCGGGCTTGCTTATATAGAGCATTCCCATCGTTAAAAAATACTTTATAAGATTCAAACAAATTCATGGCATAAATCGGCGATAAGCGGAAGGAGGCCTGGCTGTTGTCGCCGTTTTTATAGGCGGCGTGCGCTGCTAGCGACAACAAGGGAAAGCTCGTCAATTTTACCGCAGCCAGCAAAATTACCGCGCAAACAGGGAACGAGTAGCGCAGCAATTTCCGGCGTTTTTCTAGGCGGATTTTTTCAAAATCCAATTTTTTCAGGTCAAATGGACGATTCTTATTCACGGTTGTTTCTCCTCTGGCGGTGCTATGCTTTGCAGTTTGCGCAAAGGCAAATATATGTTTCTGATTTCAAATGCCAGCAAAACAGCAGCCGCAAATATCGCTATCCAATAGATATCGTTGTAGCCGTCGAACGAGCGGCTGCTACTGACAGCTTTATCGACGGAACCGTTCTTGACGACGGCGTCGATGGAATTTGGGTTTTGCTGGTGCGTGTACGGCAGGCCTGTTTGACTGGCGATGTTTTTAAGATTTGTCTCGTCGATTTTCGATACGGCATATTTCAAATCTGGCCCGCGCAAGTAAAAACCGTCAAAGCCGTCGCTGTAGCTTGGCGTTTTCATTTTTCCGCCGGCAGCGGTGCCGTATCCCATGATCGCGCCGCCGCCCAGTAGCGACTTCAAGCTGGCGAATGATTTTGGCGAGGCGTCGCTGGTCTGTTCGCCGTCGCCCAGGTAAAATAGCAGCGAGGTGCGCTCGGGATTTTTATGCTTGGTGCGAGTAATCTCCGAGGCGATGGTGTCAATCGGTGTATCAATTGAGCTGCCCATGGCGTAGCTTTCGCTGATGATATTTACCGTGTCAACTGCCGATTCAAACATTCTGACATCTGTCGATAACGGCGAATTGACGAAAGCTTTATTATTGAAAGTTATTAGACTAAATCGCGCGCCGACCAGCTTTTTGGCAATTTCTTTGGCGTCGCGGCGCATGCCGTTGATTCGCGGCTGGCCGTTATCATAATCCTCGGCAGCAGAACTCATCGTTGTGTCCATGACAACATAAACATCGACTAGCGGCGCACCCCATTCTTTCACTTCTCCAGGAGTAGCTGGGCGAAAACAAGCGGCAATGATGAGCAAGACAATACAGAACCGCCGCAGCCACGATTGCCGGTTAGATATTGGTTTGGAGAAAATCCTCCAGCCGGTAAAAATTGCAGCAACTACCAGAATTATCAGCAGTAGATACCACGGCAAAATCGGTTGCATTATCATATGCGAAGCCTCCAATCGATAATAATGAGGGAAATTATGATGATAAGCATGCCGTATAGTAGTAATTGCGGCTGGTCAGTGCGAGTAACGCGCGGCGTGCCTTTGAAGCGGGAGGCGTCTTGGGCGGCGATTTTTTGGACAATGTTTGGAATTGTGTTTTTGTCGCGCAGTGCGTAGTAATCGCCGTTTGTCGCCAGCATGGTTCGCTTCAATTCTGTCGCTTCGGTCTCGCGATTTTTATTACTATTCGGGTAAATGCCGTATACGCGGATGTCTTTTTGTTTGGCTAATTCTGCTGCCTCGGGCAGGGAGATTATTGGGGTGCCAGCTAATTGGTTGTCGGTTCCTAAAATGATGCTCCGGGAGCGTTTGCTGTCCAACTTGTCGAAGCGTCCGATACAGCTCGCTAGCCCGTCGCCGATCAGCGACGAGCCTTGTCCGTTCGAGACTACCGTGCCAGATAAAATGTCAAAATATTCCAGCGTTCCGGGTGGCGTCAGCGCCTTTTCAATTAGCGCTAGCTTGCTGTCAATGAGACTGGCGTCGTCTGTCAAAGGAAATATCACTGCCGGCGAGCGGTCAAACAGTACCAAACCGAGTCGTTCGCCGTCAAATTTTCGCGCCAATGTGCGGTAAGTTTTAATAATCTCTACGTCATATTCATACATCGACCGCGACACATCAAGGCATAACACGATGTCGCGATTTTTCACCTCGGGAGAAACGACAGCCACCGACGACGGGCGGCCAGTTAGAATAATCATCATAACCAGCAGGAGCGCATGCAGTCCCAGTACAACCGCTAATAGTCTTTTATACCGTTTGACCTGCTGAATATAGAGCGGGAAAGCGCGCAACCGCGATGTATTAGCGATAGGGAGTTTTTGTCTAGGCGCGTCATGACGTTTCGATCGGCTGTATCGGCGGAGTATAATCGGCGCAGCAAACCACAGCAGGGCGATAATTATAATTAACGCCAGCGACAATTGCCAAAAAACTAATTCCATGCCGCTACTGTCTTTCTGGCTAGCGCCGCCGCCTCGGCGACGCTGCCTTGTTCAACCGCGGTAAATTCAGGAATATAGAATTGTTTGATGGCGGCCGCCAATGTTTTATAGCGAGTCTTTTCTAAATCTCGCAGCGTCAATGTGTCAACGCGGTGACCGTTTATCTCAACAACGAACATGCGAAGAATATGGCTTAATTTCTGGTGGGCTTTACGCGAGGATAGCTTTCCGGCGGTGTGATTTTGTTCAATTTCATCAATTAGCCGTTGGTACTTCTGTTTTAAATCAGTCAGATCTGGCGGCGTGTATGGCTTTGGTTTGAGCGTAGCCAGGCTGCGGTGGGAGCGGCGGCGAGTCGAGTAAAATACAAATCCGTACCATAAAATAATCGCGCTTAAAAGCAGGCAGCCGATAATCAGCCACAGCGGGTCATAGTCTACCCATTCGCGAAGCTCAGTGCCAGCGTGCATGCTTTTGCCTTTCTAGCAGTGAAAAGAAACTGCCGACGACGTCCTCTTCTGCGGAGATTCGCTCGCTGATGACGCCCAAACGCTCCAGGGCAGTGGAATATTCGCGGTAGTACAATTGCTGCTCGCGGTTGAAATCAGCCTGCAATTTCGTTTGTTTGCGGATAAAATAAGGCAGCTCAGCCAAATCGTCAATATCATAAAAACTGCGGTTTCCGTCAAGTCCTGAAGCGTCATTGACAGTTATCCATAATATCTCGTGCTGGGCGCGCAACCGCCGGATAATATGCTGGTGATCGCTGGTCAGTTTATCGTCGTTGGCGACCACCACTAGCATCATCTTACGCCGTAAATTGCGTGCAATATATTCAAGCTGATTCACAATATTGCTTGGCGCTGCTGCTAGCTGAGTATTCTTTTCAATGTGCCGCAGTAGCTGCTCTATATGCCGATCGTCGCCTTTGAAAGGAATATAGGTGTTATTTTTGGCGTCGCCAGAGACCAGGCCGATTAAGTCTCCGTGTCGCAATACAATATAACCCAAGACTCCGGCAGCCATGATACTGATGTCGCGTTTGTTGCTGCCGTTTTTGCCGGTTGCTGCCATGTGGCGGCCAGTGTCAACCACTAGCAAGATGTTGTGTTTGCGGATTGCTTGGTAGCGCCGGATTCGGATGCCGCTGCTGCGCGCGGTTGCTTTCCAGTCGATATCTTTGATGTCGTCGCCAGGAATGTATTCGCGCAAGTCGTCAAAATCAAGACTGCGCCCCTTAAATACCGAGCCGTATTGACCGTCCAGCAAACTCCGCACCTTCTCGTGGGCGTAGAGATCCATCTTGGCTTTGACTTTGGCGAAGAGACTTGGCATATTACGGCACAGGAACAGCGTTAAATATCGAATCAATGATAACTTCCGGATGAACTTGGTCGGCGATGGCTTCAAAATTGAGGATAATGCGGTGGCGCAATACGCTATGGCGTAACTGTTTGACGTCCTCTGGAATAACGTAATTGCGGCCGTTAATCAGCGCGAGGGCTTTGGCAACTTGCTGGAAAGCGATACTGGCGCGCGGGCTGGCGCCGTACTGGACGTAGCGCGCTGTTTCGCTTGGTATGATTGAGGCTGGATTGCGTGTTGCCGAGACAATTTTCACAATATAATTTTTAATAGCGTCGTCAATGTATACTTTTTGCGCCAAGTTTTGCAGCGTCTCGACTGCCGCCAGCTCAATATTCGGCGTATTGCTATTATTCGGTGCCTCGCTTAATTTACCCGACTCTATGCGTTTCAAAATCTCTAATTCCTCGTCCGGAGCAGGGTAGGACAAAACTTCTTTCAATAGGAAGCGGTCCAACTGCGCCTCTGGCAGCTCGTAAGTTCCTTCCTGTTCAATCGGGTTCTGGGTAGCTAGCACGATGAAAGGCTTCGGTAGATCGTAGCGTTGTCCGCCGATGCTGGTCTGCTTTTCCTGCATCGCCTCCAGCATGGCGCTTTGGGTTTTGGCGCTGGAGCGGTTGATTTCGTCCAATAGTACGAAATTGGCGTGAACTGGGCCTAGCTCGGTGCGGAATTCGCCCTTGTTATAATCGTAAATCTGCGTACCGATGATGTCGCTTGGTAGCAAGTCTGGCGTGCATTGAATGCGCTTGAAAGAGCCTTGCACGCTGGCGGCTAGCGTCTGCACGGCTGTCGTTTTGGCAAGACCTGGCACGCTTTCTAGCAGAATATGTCCGCCAGTCATCAAGCTAACCATCAACGCCGTTCGCAAGTTTTCTTGTCCGACCACTCGCGACGAGAAAGCGTCGAAAACAGTCTGGATATTTTGGTTAGCTGCGGTTAGCTCGTCGTCGCTAATCGGCGCGGCGGCAGGTTGAAATTGCGTCGTTGGCTGGGCGGCAGGCTGGAATTGTGCTGCCGGCATGGTTGCAGGCTGAGATTGTGCTGCCGGCTCGATTGCCTGTTGAGATTGCGCTTCTGGCATAGCTGCGGACGCACCATTGTCTGCCGGAGAATTCGACT
>CAUTSQ010000047.1:0-5274 GCA_963541395.1 uncultured Candidatus Saccharibacteria bacterium
CGAGCAGGCGGTGCTAGAGGATGATATTTTGGCTTTGGCGCTTTATGATGCTAGATGCTTGGAAGAATTGCGCCGCGCTGGCCGCCAGCAGTGGAGCAGCGCTGAGCGAGAGTTATTAGCGACGGTACTCCTCGAAGAAGACGATCCGCAAAATCGCCCTAAAAAGTTGCAAAAAGCTGATATTTATGTAAAAATGGTATCATTGCGCGCTGAGGAGCGTTATGCAGCATGGGATAGCGGCGATCGCTATGTCGCGATGTGCCAACTGCTGCGGGATAAAGAGGATAAACATAACAAACAAACTCAACAAGAATTATTAGCTAAGTTACGCGACGCTGAAGCTGCTGGCGATGAGGCAGCGGCTAGAGAGTTGCGTGCGGCACTCAATAACATAATCAAGGAGAAAGCTCGTGACAAACGACGACCAAGCGCAGAAGCCATCTGACGACAATATACAAGATCAGGACATCAATGAGCCTGATATCAACGATTTGATGGACGAAGATACTCCTGAAGATGTACTCAACGCTAATCAATATTTCGACGATATTTCGGACGACTCAGTGCGGCTGCATTTGCGCGAGATTGGCAAAATTCCGCTGCTGAGCGCTGAAGAAGAACTGGAATTGGCAAAACGCGTCAAAGAAGGCGACAAAAAAGCCAAAGACAAGATGGCTGAGGCGAATATGCGTCTGGTGGTATCGATCGCTAAGCGGTATTCGGGCCGCGGCTTAGACTTCTTGGATTTGATTCAAGAAGGCCACACTGGTTTGTTGCGCGCGGTTGAAAAATTTGATCCGGATAAAGGCTTTAAATTCTCGACTTATGCCACCTGGTGGATTCGCCAGGCGATTACCCGGGCGATTGCTGATCAGGCGCGAACGATTCGTATTCCAGTTCATATGGTGGAAACCATCAATAAATTGCTGCGCACGCAGCGGCGCATGACGCAAGAGCTGAATCGCGAGCCAACGATTGAAGAGCTAGCTAAAGAGCTAGAGATGGAACCAGAAAAAGTCGAATATGTCATGAAAATCAAGCAGGACATTTCGAGCTTGGACGCTGGCGTCGGCCGCGACGGCGATGATGAAGGCGAATCGGTGCTGGGCGATTTCATTGAGGATGAAGGTACAATTAGTCCAGAGGAATCGGCCTCGAACCAGCTGTTAAAGGAACAAGTTAAAGATTTGCTAGGTACGCTGAGCGATCGCGAACAAAAGATCGTCCGGATGCGCTTTGGATTAGATAGCGGCAAGAGCCATACACTTGAAGAGGTTGGTCAGGAATTTGCGGTGACGCGCGAGCGAATTCGCCAGATTGAAGCTAAGGCGCTAGCGAAGCTACGCAAACATAAAGACGCTAAAAAACTTTATACTTACTTGCAATAGTTTTGGTTTTAGGTGCTATACGTTAACGAAACCAGTTGTACTGAGTAGCGAATTAATCTTGGTGTATAGCGCAGTGATATCGCTGTCGTTAATTAAATAATAATCAGCGATAGCTATTGGTCCGCCTTTTTCGATATCTTCAATCTCTGACCAGTCGCGCTGGTTAGCTTGTTCGGCGGTGAATGGCCGCTCGGGACGAGTTGCGAGACGGCGGTGGCGTAAATGTTTTGGCGCGACAATGGCTGCAACGATGAGCTCGCCAGGAAACTCGTGTTTGAGGAACTTGTACTCTGTCCAGGAATAGAGCCCGTCGAACAATAAACGATGCTGGCCAGCATCAATTAAGCGGTGCAATTGCTCGGCGGCACGGCGGACGATAACGTCTTTGCCGTCGCGTTCGCGCCACTGTTTGCGAAATTCGGCTTGCGATTCGGGCGTGATTTCAACGCCTCGGGCGCGCATTTCGTCGTACAAAATGCCGCCGCCGTAGATTTTGGGAAAACCTTTGGCGGCTACGAAATTGGTTGCTTCGGTTTTACCGGCGCCAGGCAGCCCGACGAATGCCAAAATCTTGGCTGGTTTTTCTTGTGATGTCATAACTTTAGTATACATGATTATGGCTATATTCGCTTGTAAGTAACAGCCCTTAGATAGCGTATAATATAAATATGGCCAAACGCTTAGTGATTATCGACGGTAAAAGCGTGTTCTATCGCGGTTATTATGCTATGCCTGGGTTGTCGACCGCAGACGGGACACCGACAGGCGGCGTGTATGGTTTCGCGGCGCTGAGCTTGGAATTAATTAAGCAACTTAACCCGGATTATGTCTGCGTAGCGTGGGATAAACGAGGAACGAATATTCGCCGCCGGTTGGCGATTTATCCTGATTATAAGGCCGGGCGCAAACCAGCACCGCCAGATTTTTATGCGCAGATTCCGATTTTGCACGAGCTACTGGCGGCTTTTAGCTGGCCGCTGTATGAATTTGATGATTATGAGGCCGACGATATCATGGCAACGCTAGACAAGCAGGCTGAACAGCACGGCGGCATCGAAACATATTTGATTACTAGCGACTTGGATGCGCTGCAAATTCTCGACCAAAATACGTATCTCTACGCGCTCAAAAAAGGCCTGACTAACATTGATAAATTTGATATTCCAGCATTTGAAAAGCGCTACGGTATTCGGATTGGCCAATTTCTCGACTTGAAAAGCTTGAAAGGCGATTCGTCGGATAATATCCCTGGGGTGCCGGGGGTCGGCGAAAAGACAGCCGTCAAATTACTACAACAATTTGAAACGCTAGACGGTGTTTATGATAATCTATGGCAGATTAAAGACAGTTTGCGCCGCAAACTAGAAACTGGCAAAAAATCTGCTTATATGAGTAGAGAATTGGCGCGGCTATTCACCGATGCGCCAGTGAAACTCGATTTAGAGGCAATGAACGTGCGCGACTTAGACACGGCAAAGTTGCGAGAGTTACTCGAAAAGCTGGAGTTTCGCTCATTGTTGCGAAAATTACCACAACACATGCGCGATGGCGCTTCAGGAGTGGCTACAAATAATATTCTTGCGCCGGCTGTTGAGATATCGGGCGATAAAGTCATCCCGATGTTGGTAATGGCGCCAGAATTACTGGTAATTTGGGATGGTGATATGGTTTGGCTGAGCCATGAAAAAGGCAAGGTTGCCTGCTTGCCGCTGGCTAAAGCAAGCGCTATTTTAGCAGAAGCTTCGATAGTCGGCCACGATACCAAGGAGTTTTTCAAAGCACTTCTCGGTGCTGGTTGTCAGCGGCTACCGGATATTAAGCACGATACCGCGCAGGGCTCATTTCTGTTAAATCCTTTGCGCAAATCGCGCGAATTAGCGGATTTGGCGGGCGTAGAATCTTTGGACGGCCCAAGCTTGGCGATGGCAGCGCTGTGGGCAGTTTATGAACAACAAAAGTCGGCGTTTGCTGAGCTGCCCGACCTCCAGCAGGTGGCGCAGACGATGGATTTTCCATTGATTAATGTTTTAGCGCAAATGGAATTTCGAGGCATCAAAATCGATGCCGGCAAACTCAAAAAAATGAATAAATCATTAGTGCAAGAGATTGCAGCGGTTCAGCAAAATATTTATGATATGGTCGGTTACGAATTTAATGTTGCTAGCCCGGCGCAGTTGGCTAGCGCGCTATTTGATAAGCTGCTCTTGCCGACAGCTGGTATCAAAAAAGGCAAAACTGGTTATTCAACCAACCAAAAGGAACTTGATAAGCTGCGCGGGCAACATCCAATTATTGAGTTGGTCGAGCGTTTTCGCGAACTATCGAAATTACAGAATACCTATGTGGCAGCCTTACCAGAGCAAACGGACGCTAACGGCTATATTCACACCACGTTTAATCAAGATGCGACAGCGACTGGGCGGCTGTCGAGCACTAACCCGAATTTGCAGAACATTCCGATTCGTACTGAGTTGGGGCGGCAGATTCGCGATGCTTTTGTGCCAGCGCCTGGCAATGTTTTCGTAAATGCTGATTATTCGCAATTTGAGCTGCGTTTGGCGGCAGTGATGGCTGGCGAAAAACAGATGATTGAAGACTTTAATGCTGATGTTGATATTCACGCCAAGACGGCAGCTGAAGTTTATAACGTGCCGATTAATGAAGTGACGCCAACGCAGCGCCGCCGCGCTAAAGTGGTGAATTTCGGCGTATTATACGGCATGAGCCAGCACGGTTTGGCGGCAGCAGCTAATATGAGTTACGGCGAAGCGCAACATTTCATCGACGAATATTATCGTATCCGTCCGCACATCAAAGAATTTATGGAACGAACAATCCGTCAAGCGCACGGCGACGGCTTTGTGCAGACATTGTTTGGCCGCCGCCGGCCGACGCCTGATGTTAGGTCGAATAATTTTGCTGTTCGTTCGGCTTCCGAGCGAGCAGCAGCTAATATGCCGATACAAGGTACCGAGGCGGATTTGATGAAGTTGGCGATGCTGGCGGTCGAGAAACGACTGATGCCAGCGGCAGATGCAGATTTGCTACCTTCAGAGACCGGCAAATTCGAAAAGAACGAATTCGCCTTGCCGGAAAGGCAAGTCTCTTCAGGCAGCAAATCTATATCTACAGACAAAAATACCCCGCTCGGCTACCAAATTTTGCAAATCCATGACAGTATCATGGTTGAGTGTCCGCTCCAAAACGCCGAAATAGTCAGCAAAATGCTGGTAGAGACTATGGAAAATATCTACCCGCAGCTCGGTATTAAGCTCAAAGTCGACGTCAAAATCGGTAATAATTGGGGCGAAGTGTAAAAAACTTAAAATTTGCTGAAAATTAGCGAAAACCCGGACAAATATGGACAAATAACTGCAACTGTGGTATAATCTAATTACAGTTAGCTTAAGCAAAAAGGCGGATGTTGTGGAACGGAAAATGTTACCAGAAAATAGCAACCCTAAACTTGAAGGGGCTAGGCCTTTATCTAGGCAAGAGCGTATAGAGCGGCTAAGACAGGACGAGCAACAACTAAGACGTATCATTGAGCAGGGCGACGCCGTAAAAAAGTTTCTTAGGGGAGCCGATTATGGTTATTTAGTTGGTATGTTTGTCGGTCCGGATGGTGATGTTTGGGGTATTAGTAACAGAAATTACGGCACGATATCCGATGATTGGTTAGTGGTTCGCTGTGTGTCTAACGAGGGCGATAAAAATCGATCAGAAATAAACGTAGAAAATCAAGAAATATATAAAGTTGAAAAAACTAAGAGCGAAGGATATCGTTTCTTGCCAATTGGCTATGAAGGTGTTGATACGCTTCATCTTGCTGGTGGTGGGCCTAGCATTAATATTTTCTGGAAAGAAGATAAAGGTAAAGGTAAAG
>CAUTSQ010000048.1:0-4937 GCA_963541395.1 uncultured Candidatus Saccharibacteria bacterium
CGCTTTATATTTCTTAATGCACATTTGTGCAGTAACGGGCAACGTCCCCTGACGGACAGCGAACAATACCCCGACGAAATGCTGCTCAGTGAGATTTTTCCACTATTAAGTGAAATCGAGCGCGATAAAAACTTCTTATCTAACTGGCGCGCGCATGAATATTACCAGGAAGATGGCGCTGCTAAAAAGTGGCAAGATTATAAACCAAATAATTCGTAAGGATCTTCTGGTTGCGGTATCGCGGTAGCGGTAGACTCGGTGATGACGTATTCAGCTTTGCCGTTAATTATTTTTTGCATCAATTTCCCTTTGACGGTTAACCAAGTGCCATCGCGGTAGCTATTCGCAGGAGCTTTTTCTACTAAGATTTTCATGGGTATGCTATCGGCGGCGCAGCAGCTAATAACGTAGCGCGCCAGTTCGAAATAGTCGTAGCCGTAGTTCTGTAGTGTGCCGCTCGAGACGAAGCCAGTTATCGTTATGCTAGTACTGTCAAAATACGATAGTTTTTGGCAGGAGTTGAAAGCAGATCGCCAGCGGTTGATCGATACATTCGTCTCGTCTTCCCTAGGCTTAGGAGTGTTGCAATAGTTTGTTTGACTGGTGGTGATAGAATTTTCTCTTTGAGCGACACTGTTTGCCGATAGTGGTTTTGGCGGCAGCAGATAGCCTGCTAGTAAAATTAGAATAGATAGACACGGGGCGAACTTGACATGGCGGAATTTGAAACGGTGGTGTGCGGTTAGTGCTCCGCTCTTTAATTGCAACACTATATCAATAACCAAGAAAACGATACCTATCGTGCTCAAAATGGCAGCAAAAAGATGGTAGCGCGGATGAATGTAGAAACTGAGCTGACCGCGGCAAGCTAGCAGCAAAACATATCCGCAGGCAGCAATTCCGCCCAATGATTTCGCCAAATTAGCCCGCATAAAGCAAGTTTACTCCTATACCTGCCGCGAACGACAATGCGAAAATTATTAACATCACCACAGCGATAAATCGCCAACGGAAAGTAGTTCGCATTAATAAGATTAGCTTGATGTCGATCATTGGACCAGCTAACAGGAATGATAGAATCGAGCCTGTTGTGAAACTGCGGGCATAGGCTAACGCAAAAAAGGCATCGACGCTAGAGCAGATCGAGACTACAAAGCTCAAGGCGATCATGGCGATAACTGACAAAATAATGTCGCTGCCGATAATGTTAATGACGGCGCGTGGTACAAAAACTTGAGTGACAGCAGCGATAACAGCGCCGACACTTAGCATAGTGAGCAATTGCCAGAATTCGTCGCGCGAGGATCTAAGCACCTCTTTGAACTCGGAATTGTGCTCGTGTGTACGACAGTATTCTTTGAAAGCGGGACGAACAATTTTATTTTCGTCCATGAAGCTGACGATCAAGGCGGTCAGTTGGACGATTATCAATGCAAAAATAATTCGCCACCAAACCATGTATGGCTGAAAACTGAAAGCGGTCATTGTTGCAATAATGGTGATAGGATTGAGAATCGGCGCGGCGAATAGAAAACTGACGACGTCGACGGGCTTTAAGCCGCGAGCCAGTAGGCTACGAGCAACTGGTACGTTGCCACATTCGCAGACTGGTAATGCTAGTCCGGCTAGCGATAATACAAATCGTCGCCAAAATGGGTTGTGCGGTAAGACTTTAGTGAGTTTGGCTGGCGGCAAAAAGCGGCGAATCAAAGATGAAATAATAATTCCGAGGATAACAAAAGGTAAAGCTTCAATGACTATGCTTAGCGTGATGGTTAGGAAGTCTTGCAACATTGTTGCAGTTTCGTTGAACCAAATGTCTGATTTGTCGCTGATTAGCCATAGTCCAAGCTGGGGGCTGTATAAGTATATAACGACAATCAATACTGGCGCAATTATCCAGCCAGTAAGTATCTTGGCTGTGTTAATTAGCTTATTTATGTTGAAGCTTTTGACACGTTTTTTTGCCATACTTATAAATTATAACAGTAAGCTTGTGCTATACTAAATCATTATGAAACATCTCTGGCATTCGCATCACCCATTTCGGATTTTTTGGTTTTCGGCTCTGTTGACATTGGCGTTGGGCGGGCTGATTTTCGGACATTTGGGCGCGAGTGGCTTGTGGTTATTCGCGATTCTGGTGGTATTGGAAGTAACTTTTAGCTTTGACAACGCGGTGATTAACAGCAAGGTGCTAGCCGGCATGAGCCAGGTTTGGCAAAAGGTATTCTTGACAGTTGGGATTTTCGTGGCGGTGTTTGTGGTGCGGTTCGTGCTGCCGATTATCATCGTGATGGTGGCGAGCGGCCATGGGTTTATGGAAGTGGTTGATTTGGCGCTGAATAAGCCGGCGGAATACGGCCATATTTTGCACGAAGCCTCGCCGATGATTGATGCTTTTGGCGGCGCGTTTCTGATTATGATTGGCCTCAGTTATTTCATTGATTATAACAAGCGCGTGCACTGGATGCGGCATGTCGAGCCGTGGCTGGCCAAGGCTGGGCGGTTTGAGAATTTCAAGGTGTGTTTGATGCTCAGCGTGGCGGCGGTGCTGTATTTCACGGTTGAGCCGCCGCATCGGGCGCTGGTGCTGATTTCGTCGGTGTTGGGAATTATATTGCATATCGGGCTGGAATTGTTCGGCTCATTCTTTCATGAGGATGACGCTAAGTCAGTCAAGGTTAAGACCGGCTGGGCGGCGTTTGCCAGCCTGCTCTATCTGGAAGTGCTGGACGCTAGTTTTAGCTTTGACGGCGTCATCGGCGCCTTTGCTATCACCAGCAGCGTGCTGCTGATCGTGGCGGGTTTGGGTGCTGGAGCTATTTGGGTGCGGTCGCTGACGGTGTATTTGCTGCGGACGGGTATGCTCAGCAAATATAAATATCTGGAAAATGGCGCGCACTGGGCGATTATGGCGCTGGGTATGATGATGATCGCTAAGCTGTTTCATCTGGAGCTGCCGGAGTGGGCAACGGGCGGCTTGGGGCTGCTGTTTGTGAGCTTGGCGGTTGGCAGCAGTATGCTGGAGGCGCGAGCGATTAATTTACAAGAAGCAGCCGCAGCGAAATTATATAGCGCTGAGCGGCGGCTGAAGCACGGCGCAGCGAAAATTGTGTCGCGAAAGCGGCGGTAGTTGATATTTGGAGATTTTCGTTTCGGGCGGAAGTGTTTGCTATTGCGACATTGTTGCAATAAGTATTTTTAATTTCGCAGGCGTAATGGTGTAGTGATGTGTCGGGGGCTAGAGCTTGACGCTGAGCGGTTCGATAGTATCATCAAGAAATGTGCCGATCAGCTTGATAGATTCGGGAATTGTCCAATCGCGGAGGATTTTTTGCTCGTCGGCGTTAAATTTGCTGAGGACGAAATCAACATCGCCGATTTGCCGCCGCAGTAAGTTGTCGGTACCGATACGAATATGCCAGAAATCAGCGCCGATATGAGTATGTAGCGATTTTAAGCCGTTGCTGCCAGCGTCGCGGCCGCCTCTACGGACGCGGATTTTACCAAAATCAAGGTCAGTGTCATCGTGAATAATTAGTAAATCATCCAGTGTCAGTTTATAAAAATCCATGAGCGCTCGCGCGGCAATGCCAACCTCGTTATAGTATGTCGTTGGTTTGACGAGGAGAATTTTTTCCCGTGGGACGATGGTGTGTGAGTTTGTGCTAGCGGCTGAATCGACCGTAAAACTATTTAATTCGGCAATATCCGCAAAAAATTTGGGCTTATTGCTAAATTGTGCACCCTGCTCCGCTGCCAACTGGTCGATTACTAAAAAGCCAGCATTATGCCGCGTGTGAACGTACTTTTCGCCAGGATTGCCAAGGGCTAGAATTACTTTCATAGCCTTAGTATATCACCTTGGCCAGGATGACGTATAATAGATGTATGGCGAAACGCGATGATGATTTGGAATTTAGTGTTAATGCGGCGTTTGATGAGGCGCGGGCGGTTGTTGACAAGGTGCCGCTGTATCTAGTGAACGGCTCGCTGGGTTCCGGCAAGACCAGCGTGTTGGAATTCTTATTGCAACAAAGTGACTATAAGGGTGCGCGGGTGATTGAAAATGAGTATGCCAATGAAAATGTCGACGGCTATCGGCTGGAGGGATTGGCGGAGATGGTAACGACGTTGGCTGGCGATTGTGTCTGCTGCTCGTCCAAACACGCGCTGACGCGGATGTTGCTGGACTTTTGTCGCAATTCCCCGGCGCCAGTGTTTATCGAGGCGACGGGCGTGGCGCGAACGATGAATTTGGTAGAAAAACTCATTAATGCACAAATCTTCAATAAGTATGAGTTGATGCAGAGTTTTTACGTGATTGATGCGCACGAGATTTTGCGCGGGATTGAGCCGGCGCACGAAGTTGAACTACAAGCGGCAGACGTGATTTTGGTGACCAAGGAGGATTTATTGAACGATAGCGAGCGAGCTGAATACGACATAAAACGGCGCGCTCTGTCCTACACCAAGGTGCTCAGTGCGCCGCACGGTCGGTTTGACCTCAGTAAAATTATCACGCCGTCGGGGCTGCTTGCGTTTTTTGATACGTATGATGGCGAACTGGCGGTGCCGGATAATCCGACGTACGCGGTACTGGATGTTTCGGGCATGAATATCGCGGCGTCGGCGCTAGAAAACATGTGGCCGGAGTTGTTCAGGGCGTATGGCCTACGGCGGCTGAAGGGTTGCTTTATTAGTGACAACGGTGCGCGCCAGCATGTGGAGGCGACCGAGCAGCAGATTCAGCTAACTAATGCCAAGCCTGAGGAGGCGGCAAAAATCGTGCTCATCGGCAAACGAGCGGATGAAATTACGCGCGAAGCCTTGGCGGCGCAACTAGTGATGTTTGGATAAAAGTTCGCTTTCGTCGTTTCCGACTCGTCAGCATAGACACGCATCTATGGAGCGAACTGACAAGCAGGAGAATA
>CAUTSQ010000049.1:0-4856 GCA_963541395.1 uncultured Candidatus Saccharibacteria bacterium
GCTTCGGTTTTGTAAATGCAAGTTAGCTTGAGTAAATAAACAAACGGCGGAAAAATGCCGCGGCGGCGTTCGGCTAGTTCGCTGGCGTAGAAGCTAGCGTAATCCTGGCGGATACCTTGGACAATGGTTGGGTTTTGCGGCTGATAAGTTTGAACGATAATTGATGTCGGCTGATCGTTCCGCCCAACTCGGCCGATAACCTGAGCTAGCAGCTGAAAGGTGCGTTCGCGAGTAGTAAAGTCGGGTAGAGCCAGGCCAGCATCAGCCTGAATAATACCAACAGACGCCAGGCGGGGTAGGTCGAGGCCTTTGGCGACAACTTGGGTGCCAATGATGATATCGATGCGGCCGTCGTAGAGTTCTTGATAGCGCTGATTGAGGCTGTTTTTGCTGGTAATGTCGCCGTCGAAGCGGGCGATGGCGGCCTGCGGAAAAAGCTTTTGCAATTCGCTCTCAATCAGTTTGGTGCCGATGCCCTTGTGGACAATATCAGTGCTGCCGCAATCAGGGCAGGCGGTGGGCACGCGTTCGCGGTATCCGCAAATGTGGCAAATTAGCGCGTGCTGGTCGGCGTGCAAAGTCATTGGAATAAAGCAGCGCGGGCATAAAGCGCTCCAGCCGCAATTCTGACAAAGAGTGGTGCTGGCGGTGCCGCGGCGATTGTGGTAAATTAACGTTTGTTTGTTGTTTTCGAGATTTTGGTTGATAGTATTTATTAATAAGTCGGATAGAAAACGGTGGCGCAAAAAGCCGTTTTTCGATGTCATATCCACAACGTTTATAGAGGGAGTGATGATATTTGGGTTGGCGCGGGCTGGTAAATTGATGATGGGCCGGCCAGTTTTGGCAGCAAGGTAATATTCGCTGATCAGCGGCGTGGCTGAACCTTGTACTACGGTAGCATGGTGATACCGGGCTAGAATAGCGGCTGTCCGCAAGGCAGAGTAGCGCGGCGTTTGGTCTTGTTTGAGTGCTGGTTCGTGAGCTTCGTCGATAATAATCGCGCCGATGTTGTTAAATGGCATAAACAAGGCTGAGCGCGGACCGATAACGACATTTGGCTGGGTAGCATTGAGTGCTTGCAGCCAAGCGTGGTGGCGCTGGGCTTCGGTTTGTTGCGAATGCGTGGTGATGAGGTTGGGAAAAGAGTGTTGAAATTCGGCGATTAGCTGGGCGGTTAAAGCAATCTCTGGAACAATTACGATGACAGATTTGCTAGTAGCGATTAGTCTTTTGGCGTATTCAATGTAGACGGCGGTTTTGCCGCTGCCAGTGACGCCGTGCAGAATAACGGTGCCGCTTTTGGCGTTTAGTAGGCTGTCAATGGCGACCGACTGGTCTTTGTTGAGTACAAAATGTGTTCTATCTCTTCGTGTTGCTGCAGTGCTGTTTGAGCTTAGAGTGCGGCGTTTCTTGGTGAGGCCGCTTGGCAAGATGGTTTGTAAAACTAATGCCAGATGAGCGATGTAGTAATTACTCATCCATTGTGCAGTTTGCAACAACGGACGCGGTAACGGGGGTAGATCGAGGATTGTTGTAATTTCTTTAGTAGCAAAATCAGGTTTAGTTGTTTTTTTTACAACTATACCGGTGAGCAATTGCTGACCGATTGATATAATGACAACAGCGCCGATAGCCAGAGGTTGCTGGCTGCTGTAAGTGAATACGCAAGCGTCGGCTTTAACGATTTTGGTGGGCGCTACTTCATAATAATGCATCGCCTAATTATACCTTGTCTACGGCAATTTAACACGCTACTATAAGCATATGTATTTCGAGAGTAGATCGCAAGCAGGAAAGATTTTGGCTGATCAATTGGTAGCCAAATATCGCTACGAAAACTGCGCTGTGGTAGCGCTAAGCAACGGCGGCGTAGTGGTGGGCGAGCAAATTGCGGCGCAACTGCACTGCGTGTTGATGTTGTTGGTATCGCAGGATATCGAGATACCAGGCGAAGGAATGAATTTTGGAGCGGTGTCGCAAACTGGCGATTTCACATATAATGATGAATTTTCGGCAGGCGAGATTGATGAGTATACGAGCGAATTTCATGGCTATTTGGCCGAGAAGAGACGCGAAACATATAGTAGTCTCAATCGCTTGATCGGCGATGGCGGTACAGTCGATAAAGATATGCTGAAAGATCGCGTGGTGGTGCTGGTATCGGATGGCTTTGCTAATACTGCTAGCGTTGGAGTGGCTTTAGACTTCTTGAAGCCGATTAGGATTCTGAGGTTGGTCGTAGCATCGCCAGTGGCGTCGGTGGCAGTGGTTGATCGGCTGCACATTACTGCTGATGAGCTACATTTGCTGGACGTTAAAGAGAATTTCTTGGGAGTTGATCATTATTATGAGGATAACAATGTGCCAACACTACAGCAATCAATTGATAAGATTAGCCAAATCATATTGAATTGGCGATAAATGGTCTTGAATTGGTTATGAAAAGAATGTAGAATAAAAAGCAACAGAACAAACTAAACTGGAAGAAAGGGGCTTGGCTAGATGCTTGATGTATTCATTACCTCGCGGGTGCGTCGTAAGATAGTTGTCGTCTATGCCAAATATCCAGATTTTCGGACGCATGTCCGCGGTTTGGCCAAGCTGATCAAGGAAGACCCCGGCAACATCCAGCGCGAATTGCGCCGGCTGGAAAAGGTCGGTTTTTTGCATGCCGAAAAGCAGGGTAATACACGGATTTACTCGACTAATAAACAATTCCCGATTTTCAAAGAATTGCAAAGTATTGTCATTAAGTCGCAGCAGCACGCTAATAACAACCGGCCGAAACGTACAACTTCCGAGATTAGTAGATGACCTTATTCGAGCAGATTTTGACGGCGCGCGGTTTGATGACGCGGGCGGCGCGCCAGGCTTTTTTGCAGCCAGATTATGCCGCGGTGAAGCATGATCCGTTTTTGCTGCCGGACATGGAGAAGGCGGTGGTGCGGTTGAAACAGGCGCGGCAGCAGGGTGAAAAAATTGTTATTTACGGCGATTATGACATTGACGGACTGAGCGCTACGGCGCTGCTGCTGGATGCCTTTGGTAAGTTTGGTTTTGAGGACGTCGATGCTTTCATTCCGAACCGTTTTGTTGAGGGTTATGGCATGACCATGGGTGCGGTGGACAAGGTGCGCGATATGGGCGCGGATTTGATCGTGACGGTGGATACTGGTAGTTTGTGTCATGCGGAGATTGCGTATGCTGCCAGCTTGGGGATTGATACGGTGGTGACGGATCATCATAACGTGGCCGAGACGCCGCCACCGAGCGTGGCAGCGGTGAATCCGAAATTTCCAGGACATACGTATCCGTTTCGTGATTTGTGCGGTGCGGGCGTGGCGTTCAAGTTGGTGCAGGCTCTGCAAACTGAATTGGATGGTTTGCCTGATGGCTATGAAAAGTGGCTGCTGGATTTGGTAGCACTGGGGACGGTGTGCGACATCGTGACGTTGGTAGATGAAAATCGGGCAAATGTGTATTGGGGTTTAGAGGTGTTGAAAAAACAACAACGTCCAGGGTTAAAAGCGTTGATGATGGTGGCGGGTGTCGAGCCAGAACAAGTCAATGCCAGGCATTTGGGGTTTGGTTTGGGTCCGCGAATGAATGCAGCGGGTCGGCTGGAAACGGCGCAGCATGCACTGGATATGTTGGTGGCGAGCGATGGATTGGCGGCATTGGAGGCGAGCGAAAAACTGGAGGAATTGAACGTTAAGCGGCGCGGTATTCAGGACGCGATTTTTACGGAAGCATGCCAGCAGGCCGAGGAGCTGGCTGATGATCGCGTGCTGGTGGTCAGTAGTGATGGCTGGAATCACGGCGTCATCGGCATCGTGGCGTCGAAATTGGTGGAAAAATATAAAAAGCCGGTGTTTATCATTGGCGAGCGCGGCGAGGAAGCAACGGGTTCGGCGCGCAGTTTTGGTGATTTTTCAGCGGCCGATGCAGTGCGGGCGGCGGACGATATCATTATCAAAGGCGGCGGACATGGAGCGGCAGCGGGCGTGACGCTGGAGACTGGGAAAATTGGCGATTTTCGTCGTCGCGTTAATGAGTTTTATGATTCGCTGCAGCTTACAAACCAAGAGCGATATTTGCTGCCGCGAGCTGATGTAGAAATTGATGATTTTTCGGAAATTGATGAGGAATTGGTGGCAAATCTGGCGAAAATGGAGCCATTTGGCAATGGTAATCCCGAACCAGTGCTAAAAATTACCAGGGCATCAGTTTTGAACATACGACGAATGGGCGCGGACGGGCAACACGTTAAATTAGCGCTGCGTGATAAAAATGGTAAAGTGTTGCAGATACTGGCGTTCAACGCATTAGAGGAATTCTTCCGCGAGCCAGGCGACGAGGTGGTGGCGTGGTTCCAGCCAACTGTCAATGAATGGCAGGGGGTGCGGACGGTTGAGGGGCGGCTGTTGCATATTATTTTGCTGGATTGATACTTGGCCGGGTAAATTTTTGCTTTGCAAAAGTATTCCTCATCTGATATAATGCATAACGATATGGTACGAGTTACACGTAAAGACGAGAAAGAGGCGAATGAAAACGTTCTTCGCCGTTTCAACCGCCGGCTTTTGCAAAGCGGCGTGATGCAGAAAGCCAGAGCGTCAATGCGCTTTGAAAAACCGATTAGCAAAACAGTACGGCGCAGCAGGGCAATTGTTCGCCGTATGCGCAAGGCTGAAAAGACGCAGAAGTTGCGTTTGGGAGTTCGCTAGCCAATGGCGCTGAAAGCGCGAATTAAAGATGAAATGAAAGCCGCTTTGCTTAGCGGCAATCGTTTTGTTGGCGAGACGCTGCGTAATCTGACGGCAGCAATTCTGGATGAAGAGGTTAAGCTAGGC
>CAUTSQ010000050.1:0-4774 GCA_963541395.1 uncultured Candidatus Saccharibacteria bacterium
TGTCACCATCACCGGCAGCGTCATCATACCAATAAAACTATTAGGAAAGCCAAGCGGCGCCGCCGACCAATGGTTCGCCACCGTCGAACAACTCATCGCCGCGTTCAAGTCACAGTTCAACACGGCATGCGAATTTTTAGCAAGCGTCAGCGATTCAATTGATAATACAAACGAAGCCAACAAGCCCAAGCCGCTGCCAACCAGCATCAATAGCGCCGCCAATTGCTGGCGCTTTACTTCTTTGCCTGGCAGCTGCTTGTGTAACTTCTCAAACATAAAAACTTACCTCGCTAATCGTTGGCAGAGGCAACCCGCGCCACATATTTTGCATCTGGCTATCAGCGCTCAAGGCGATAATCGTTGGGTATTCAACGATATCGTACGTCCGGCAAAAATCACTGCCCTCAGCCGAATCTGGGTCAATTTCCTCAATCGTGTGCCCTGTCTGCCGATTAAAGTCATGCAAAAAATCTATAACTCGGCGCGCGTAATCGCTTTCCGCCCGATACACCACAACTACTCGCATTATTCCTGCCCTTTCTGGCGGCGCTGCTCTAATATTTTGACGAAATCATCCAGCGTCTTGAACTTTTGAAATACGCTGGCAAAGCGCACATATGCGACTTCATTACGTTTTGCTAGCTCATCAAGTACAAACTCGCCAATCAAACGAGATTCAATTTCGCTCTCACCCAAGCTATGAGCGCGATCTTCCACGGCATCGATTATTTCCTCCAGTTCAACTTCTGATTTGAAGAACTTACCAACTGAACGGCGGATAGAATTGGCTAACTTTGCCCGCTCAAACAATTCGCGAGCTCCGCTAGATTTAATAACTGCCAAATTCGGACGTTCGATTCGCTCATACGTCGTAAAACGCTTGCCATCGGGGGTTTCTCGGCGGCGGCGAATCGTAATACCGTCAGCCGATTCTCTCGACTCTAGTACGCGACTGTTGCCGATCTTGATCCCTTTCATTTAGTCCTCGTCGTTATGCTTATTTTTTCGGCGACGCCGCAAAAAGGCTGGCGTATCATCTTCGTCATCCTCATCAACCGAACTGCCCCATATATCTGCTGTATCCTCGCTAGCAAATTGTGCTGCTGCCGACTGATGCGATAAGTCCATATCGATGTCATCGACAGCTTCGCTAATTGATTGCGTTTGAACAGCCGGCGCTTGTTCTACTGGCGCCGTCAATTCCTCTGCCTGCTGCTGATAGTATGCATTATCAAAGCCAGTCGCGATCACGGTGATAATTAACTCGTCTTCTAATTCTGGCTTCAATGTGGCGCCGAATATAATATTAGCATCTGGGCTAACAGCACTAGTGATAATTTCGGCAGCCTCTTGAATTTCCGCCATACTCATATCGTAACCGCCAGTGACATTAAAGAGTACGCCCTTAGCACCATCAATCGATACCTCAATCAGCGGCGATTCAATTGCTTGCTGCGCTGCCTGTGCTGCCCGACCTTCACCACTAGCCCGGCCGATACCCATTAACGCTGATCCAGCATTACTCATGATGGCCTTGACATCGGCAAAGTCGAGATTAATCAAACCATGCTCAGTTATCAGCTCTGAAATACCCTGCACACCTTGGCGTAGTACATCATCGGCAATCTTGAAAGTCTCAAGCAGTGGCGTTCGACGATCAATAGTTTGCAGCAGCCGATCATTCGGGATAGAAATTAGCGTATCGACTTGCCGGCCCAACTGAGCAATCGCCCACTCAGCATTAGCCCGGCGCTTTTCGCCTTCGAAGCTAAACGGCTTGGTAGCCACGCCAACAGTCAAAATACCGAGATCGCGCGCTACTTCAGCTACCACATGACCCGCTCCCGAGCCAGTTCCACCGCCAGCACCAATCGTCACAAACACCATATCAGCTCCCTCTAGCGATTCGCGAATTTCATCAATCGACTCGCGGGCTGCTGCTTCACCAACGGCTGGATCGGCACCAGCTCCCAAACCATTCGTTGTATTATGGCCCAAGTGAATTTTGACATCAGCTTTTGAATTATGCAAAGCCTGCGCGTCTGTATTCATAGCTATAAACTGGACACCATTTAGCCCTGCGTCTTTCATACGGTTAACCGCCGAACCGCCGGCACCGCCGACGCCAACGACTTTGATGCTTGCGAATGTTTGGATTTCGCTCGGTTTTACCTCTGGCATTACAACTCCTTACCCCTTATTCTCTGGATCTTATTTCTAGTATATCACCTATGGCCGAAACCTGTTAAATAGCGAACGGAAAAGCCCGCCTTTACTGCCCGACTTGCTAGAATCAACCGCAGCACTATGATAGCCGTCAGGATTAATATCAACCAGCATTAAGCCAATTGCCGCCGCGAATTCAGGTTTATCAACATTATCGACCACGCCGCCATAACCCTTAGCTTTACCTTTACGAACAGCTACGCCGAGCTGGGCTTTGGCAAATTCAACGATACCTTTCATATTAGCCGTCCCGCCTGTTAGAACAGCACCGCTCGGCAGGCGTCCGGCACGACCAGCTTTCTTTAATTCTTTGTTAACCGCTTCAAAAATCTCTTCTAACCGCGCCTCAACAATTTCATCAATATCGGCAATATCAAATTCTAGACTCTCGCCATCATGTTTAATCGAAACTTTGCTAGATTTGTTGCGGTTAGTAGCCGATGCATGTTTTAGCTTTACTTCTTCAGCTATTTCTGGATCAATTTTCAGTCCAATCGCCAAGTCGTTCGTTATATTAATGCCGCCATACGGTACCACGCCAATATATTGCAGATCGCCCTCTTCATAGATTGCTACGCCAGTAGTCGCCCCGCCGAGATCGATCACCGCCACGCCATTTTCCATCTGAGAATCGTCTAGTACAGCCTTAGCTGCTGCCATCACCGACGGCACCACGTCATTCGGCCGCACAGTAGCGCCCTCAACCGCCTTTTCGAGATTTACTACATACGGCGCCATCGCCGACACCACATTAGCGCTAATCTCAAGGCGCGTGCCCGTCATGCCTAGCGGGTTCTTAACTCCGCCCTGCCCATCAATCGTGTAGCTAAACGGTACGACCTTCAATATTTTGCGGTTAGCTGGCACTTTGCCAGTCGTTGCAACATCTTCTATGCGATAAAGATCGTCTTCGTTAACTTCGTGGTCAGCCATACCAACGGCAATCATACCGTCAGTACGCGTACTCATAATGTGCGAACCATTTATACTAACAGTCGCATCATTGACTTGGTAGCCGCTCATTCGCTCAGCATCGCCCAAAGCCTTATCGATCGCCTCGGACGGTCCGTTCAGGTTCGAGACCGAGCCTTTGCGCATACCGCTGTTCGGGTATTCGCCAACGCCAACGATTGTCGGCGTGCCAGTCGTCGTATCTACATGCCCGACCACGCACCGAATCATCGTAGTTCCGACATCTATACCAACTGCATATCGAGATTGTTCTTGCATATAGGGATATTATAGCATAACCCATATAGTTATTTACAACTGCGTAATAATTTCAGCGCCGTTTTCGGTAATCAAAACTGTGTGTTCAAAGTGTGCAGCCAAACTACCATCGCGCGTACGAATCGTCCAACCGTCATCTTTATCAGTAACAATTTTCTCGCCGCCCAGCGTCGCCATCGGCTCGATAGCAATCGTATCGCCCGGGTGCAACAGTACGCCAGTGTGTTTGCGGCCATAGTTCGGTACATCTGGCGGCATATGCATTTTCAAACCGACACCATGCCCAACCAATTCGCGGATAATTCCTAATTTGCCATCTTTCAAAACTTTTTCAATCGCAGCTGCGATGTCGCCAGTACGGACATCGCCTTTAATTGCATCAATCCCGGCATACAAACTTCTCTCGGTGGTCGTTAACAGGTGTTTGACTGCGCCTTTCGGCTTATCGTCAACTACCATCGTGAAAGCGCTATCTGTCTTCATATCTTTATAAGTAATCACCAAGTCAAAACTCACCACATCGCCCTTTTGAAAAACATAATCGCTCGCTGGGCTATGCACGATTTCGTCGTTAGTACTGATACAAATAACCCCCGGGAAGTTCACCTCATCTGTTTTGTAAGTCGCCGAAGCGCCATATTCTTTTATCTTGCCGTCAACGAACGCATCAATATCTTTTTCGCTCATACCAGCATGAATATAATCGCGAATGTCTTGGAGAATCTGCGCTAACTTCTTGCCGCCATCGCGCATAGCCTGAATTTGCTCGGGAGTTTTCTCGCCAGTAATTAAACGATCCTGCATGCTTGCAGCTCCTCCATAATCCGATCGTGAACCTGCCCAACCGTACCTGTTCCGTCCAGATGCGCGATATTAACTCCATGCTCTGTCAAATAATCAAGAACTGGATACATCTCGTGCCGATAAATCCGTAAGCGCTCATCAATTACCTCGGGCGTATCGTCGATACGGCCGCGTACCTTCAGGCGGTGCAGCAACTCAGCACGCGGCACCTCCAAGACAATCACCAACGCAACGTCCCGGCCATGCTCAGGACGATGCTCAATCAACCATTTTGCTTGTGCTAATTGCCGCGGATAACCGTCTAGCACCACGCGATCGATATCTTTGGCTCGGTCTAACGCTTCACCGATTAGTTTATTCACCTTTTCCGGATCAACCAAGCCGCCAGTCCGCATCTGCGCAAATAGCTCGGGATCGCGCGTGTCGCGCAGCAGCTGGCCCGCACTCAACCAGCGCCAGCCATTACGCGCTGCCAGCATTTGCCCTTGGACACTTTTACCTACGCAAGCCGGGC
>CAUTSQ010000051.1:0-4405 GCA_963541395.1 uncultured Candidatus Saccharibacteria bacterium
TGGCGCCGTCGCGTTTGGATAATTTCTTATTGCCCTGCTCGTTCATGATCGGCGGTACCGAGGCGAATATCGGCCAAGGTATATCCAGCGCATCGTAGAGATTAAGGTATTTGGGCGTACTGGCAAGGAACTCTTGCCCGCGGATAATGTGGGTGATTTCCATTTCGGCGTCATCGACAATGTGCGCAAAGTTGTACGTCGGAAAGCCGTCGGATTTGACTAATATAAAATCGTCAATTACCTCTGGGCCGGCGTGCATTTCGCCCATGACTTCGTCGTGCCAGGTGTAAGCTTTCGGTTCTGAACGAAAGCGCAGCGGCTGGCTGCCATCCCAAATAGGCGGGTTTTCTGGGCGGTAATCACGGTATAAAAAAGGCTTTTTATGGGCTTTGGCTTCTTCGCGAAAAGCGTCTAATTGCTCTGGCGTATACGGATCGGCATAAGCGCGGCCAGCGTCAATGAGTTTTTGCGCATATTTACGGTAAATGTCAAGCCGTTCTGACTGTTTGTACGGCCCAAATTTACCGCCAAAATCACCGGGACCTTCGTCTGGTGTAAGGTTGAGCCACCTTAGGCATTCATAAATATGCGCTACGCTGCCAAACACTTCCCTTTTTTGGTCGGTATCTTCTATGCGCAGGATGAATTTTCCATTTGACTGCCGGGCGATGAGCCAAGCAAACAGTGCGGTACGCATACCGCCGACGTGCATATAGCCGGTTGGGCTAGGTGCGAAGCGAGTGCGCGTGTTCATGAGGCATTCTCTTCTAATTTGGTGACGCGCTGGTCAAGTAATTCTAGCTCGTGCCGAGTAGTTTTGTCGTTATCAACAACGACAGCTCGTTTGATTGTTCTTACGTCGGTCTTGAGACTATCGAACTCCTCGCGTAAATTATTGAATTCCTCGCGTGTTGGTTGGTTTGATACAATCTCTAATACCGCGCGCATCTGCGAACGGATTTCTTCAAGAATGACGTTGGTGTAATTTTTGTCGTCGCCCATGGCCTAATTATAGCAAAAAGCACCCGGCAGGTGCAAAAGTTAAGAGTTATCCTCATATCGCCAAGAATAAGGCCTATCTTTATATTATACCACAAATATGCATAAATTACAAACTGGCGGCTATCTTTTGGATTTGTTCTGGTGCTAGCTCGGCGTTACCGTCGACGGTGTAAAGAATACCAGCATTAACCCAAGCGGCATGAGTGCCGTAGGAATAGATGGTTAGGCCATTGGCAGCGGTCGTGGTGTATTTGTCGCGGGATTTCGGCTTGATGTAATTTTCGAGCACGGCCGATGAATCCCACTCGGAGCGAGTTTGCGCTAAGGTGAAATTCTCGTTGCTGCCGTTAGCGGCAAACTTCATGATTACGCTGCCCTGCTGGTAAGCAACTGGACCGTTGAGGCTATAGCCAGACGGCTGGTAATTCGGATAAGAAGCATTAATGCCAGCCTGTGAGGCGGCTATACGGGTGCTCAAAGCGGGCATATTGATATACGTGAAGTAGGCGCCTAGCAGTAGGACAGCTATAGCTGTGCTGCCAACGCTAACCAGGCGGCGCCAAAGCGAAGTATTCTTTGCTGGCTTGACTTCTTTGCGCTGTTGGCGCGTCAACATCTTGTCGGTAGCTTCCTGAATGGCTTGCTGCTTGATAACTTGTGATGGCAAGACGCTGCGCGTTTGCTGCTGCTTGATGATTGCTTGCCGCTGGCGAGCAGTCTGTTCAAGCTGATTGGTGGTAGGCGCTATGTCTGGTGTTTCTGGGGTGGCTGGATGCTTGACGGACGGATTGGTAGTAGCTGTAGCTTTGGCAAAATGCGCAATATTAGACGATCGTCGGATATCTTGGACGCGGCGAGTTCTCTTGCTGCGGCGAATAATTTGCGGCGGCGTACTGCGCTCGGCCGCTAAGCGCTGCGAACTGCGAACGGCAGAATTTTCTTTAATACCCGCTGTGGTGGCGGCTCGCACTGGCGCTACTGAATCAATGGTGCGCGGTTGTTTCTTGATATATTTGCGCTGCAGGGTGTGGGATTTTTGGGTGCCGCTATGAAAGTCGCTGGCAGCGGCCGCCGGCGTGCGTGCCGATCGCTGGGCATCGAGAATATTGCCAGTTTCGGCGTCGTAGACATTACCTTTGATGGTTATGTTGTTGTTTGTCATTTCCCTTACCTATGTTTGCGATACTACTCGTGCTTAACTATTATCATAGCCTAATTTGCTATTACGCGCAATAGCAAGTGGTATAATACGTACTATGAATCAGCAAAAAAATCGGCGCAAGCAGCGTATTAAATTAACCTTTACTTATGCTGTGATGACCCTGGCAGTTCTAGCGTTGGCAGTGGTTTGTTTGATGCTAGTGCAAGGCTATCGTTTAGACTTTGATCGAGGCACGGTTAGACAAGGCGGCATGATGCAGTTTGACTCGCGGCCTGACGGCGCAACGATTCAGATAGATGCCGCCACCCTTGCCAACCGGACGGCGACGCGTATTGTAGCGACTGCCGGGCAGCACACAGTGACGGTATCGAAAGACGGCTTTGTGCCTTGGCAAAAACAAGTTAACGTCAAGGCCGGCTCAATCCTTTGGTTAAATTACGTCAAGCTAGTGCCGACGAGCATTGAGGCTAAAGATGCGATGGAACTCGCTAGTCTCGACAGCGCAGCGGCAGCGCCTGATAAATCGCGCTTTGCGGTTATCCAAAATAAGCAGCAGCCAGCGGTTGATTTTCTTAAAGTTGATAACGACCGGATCGAACATAAGCAGCGTGTTCTACCTGCTGATAGTTACACGGCCGACGGCGCTAATCACAGTTTTGCAATTGAATCGTGGAGCAAGGATAGTAAACGAGTGTTAATCAGCCATTCTTTTGATGATTCAAAAGAATATCTTATCGTTGACCTCGATGGCAAGGCGCAAAACATCACCCGCGATATCGGCGTGCAAATCAGCAAATTAGTTTTCGATAAAAGCGATTCGCAGAATGTGTATGTGTTGACGGCCGACAGCGATGTTCGCCGGATTAGACTGTCGGATAAAACGTTGTCGGGTCCGCTAATTAGCGATGCTAGTGATTTTTATGTTTCTAGAAACGGTTGGATTAGCTATACTACCAAGCCGAATAATAGCGGCGAGCGGACGATTGGCTATTTGTCGAAAGGCGCATCAAAGCCGCGGGCCTTGCAAACTTTCAAGGATATGTCCGGGCGCAGTCTTAATCTAGCGATTGAGGAGTATTATTATGATAATTTTGCGCTCATTACTCACGGCAAAATGGTTGCTGTCAAGAAGGTAAAATTACCAGCAAGCGATTCGACAGACGAACTGCAGCAAGAGTTGCTAGCGACGCTGCCGTTAGCCACTGACGTTTCGTATGCGGGCTTCTCGCCCAACGAGCATTTGTATGTTTATGCGCAGGCTGGGGCTAGCTTGGTGACTTATAATTTAGAGCTGCGGTCGATTGCTAACGTCTCGATGAAGACTACCGCTACGAGTGAAATCGCTTGGCTGGATAATTCGCATATTATGCGGGTGTCTGGCGGCACCTTTGAGTTCGGCGATTATGACGGTACTAATATGCACACCATGGCGACCGATGCAGTTGGCTCGGCAGCAATGCAATCGTCGAATAACCGTTTTCTGTATTATTTCCGCAAACACGCTTCGGGCAAAATTACTGCTTCTTACATCAAGATGTACGATTAAGTTTAGTGTCGATGTATAAATAAAAGTTTGTCTTTGCTAGACGCTTATTTTCTCGGTTACCGCGCGGTAGCTGTAGTTTGATTACTAACGATTTACGGTCGTGCTGATCATTATCGCTAATTACCGATGCCAAATATTCGTTGCAAGAATGTCGGCGAGTTGGCTGGCATTTTCTTGGTCGAGGTGGCGGTATTGCTGTTTTGCTCGGCGGTTTTGGCTTCGTTTGGATTCGGGCTGATTTGCTCGCCAAAAACTAGTAGGCGGTTCTGCGCTGTGCCTAGCGGCGTACAAGTGATTAGCGTAATGTACGGCTTATCGTTGCCGATTTGCAGCGACGCGACGTCGGTTGGCTTGACTACCTTGGTGCCGGTAATTTTGTAGGTATAGCGCGTGCCGTTGTAGTTGGCGTAAACCACATCGCCGGCGGCCATCTTCTCTAGCCGAGCAAAAATAAATTTATAATCGCCGCTGTCAGTCCAGTCGTTAGAAGAATGGCCAGAAACGACGAAATTGCCTTTTTCGCCAGGCTTAGCGTTGGCGCCTTGGATATTGAACCAAACGATGCCTTTGTCCATGGCCTTATTGAGCGAGTTGGTGTCGGCAGCATTAGCATCCCAAACAATTGGCACATCGACGGCAATTTTCGGGATAAGCAACCGCGACTCGTTGGTAGCGACTTTGGTGGTGTTCGGGGA
>CAUTSQ010000052.1:0-4256 GCA_963541395.1 uncultured Candidatus Saccharibacteria bacterium
ATTTTTCCCTGTATTAATAGATTTTGGCTTTAGAACTGGCGGCTCTTGCGTACTATCTTCTCTGTCGATCGCAGTAGAAGTCCCGCTGTCGGCTAAATTATCATTCGCATCAATTGGCGTGCTCGATACTTTTTCTATCGCTGGCTCTTTCTGAGAGCGAGTTGTCGCAACAGTGCTGCCAGTATCTTCTGGCTTAGGTATTTCAATCGCCTGATGAGTGTTGGCTGACGAGATTTGTTCAGTTGTATCAACAGCTGCTGGCGCCTCCTGGTCGGCATGTTTGTTTGAACGCTGAGCTGTTTGGGTAGTACGGCTTATTGTTGCGATTTCCCGATTAATAAGCTTATCCGAGTCATCCGCTGCACGGTCTGCTGCTCGCGGTAATTCATCTTGCTTGATGCGCTCATTGGTATTATCGCTGTCGATTTGTACAAGAGACTCTTTCGATACTTTAGCAGCCAAATTAGAATTAGCTTCAAGGTTAGTACTGCCATCATCGCTGCTCGTTGTTTTTTTCACTACATTAGCTATAGGAGCTGTAGTCGATTTTTCTTGGTCATCGCCATGGCTTTCGTCGACTTCATAGTTCAAAGACTCTAAGTTTCTTAACCCTGCAGCGTGAGGCAGCGTCGCTGCAGCTGATTCCTTTTGTCTGTTAGACGGCCGGAGAGGTGATTGAGTATCTGTTAGCAGCTGCTCTTCGGGTTTAAATTCAGGCCTAGGTTCTGGTTCTGACTCAGGTTCAGGCGCACTTGAGCTGTCTTCTTCAGCAGCTGACGGCTGTTCTCTACTAGTGTCATCAGGTGTCAGCTGCGCCCAGACAATCTCGCCTGACTCTTCATCTTCGTCTTCTTGGAGTAATTGTTCTAGTGTACTGAGCTGCTTAGGTTGATCTTTGTTGTTTGATGCCATCATTTCTGCTTGACGTCTTTGGCAATCTTGCGCGAAAATGCAGCCAACACAGGCAATCGTTCCAAAGTTTTTGCACAATTCTGGATCAACTGGTGTTAATGTTTCTGAATTACCTTGACTGTTCGCGTCGCTCATCGCGGTGTCAAGCTTTTCTTTGCCGCTGGCGACCGCCACCAAGTCAAGGCTGCTTGCCGCTTCATCTGCATCAGCACCACCCGCTTCTTCAGCACCAGACGAAAAAAAATCCTCGCCCTCAGCACCGTCTCGCAGCGACGAAAATACATTAAAACCACCGCCGTTGTTGTCAGTAACGTCTGTCAACGCCAATCCTAATTCAGCCGTCGCCACCCTGCTCATTGCTCAAAAAACGTCTCCGTTGAAATATGCGATTCATCGACGCCAGTAGCGGTTAGTTTTTGCCAAACATCGCGCACAAACGGCAAGCTGCCGCAAATCAGAAAGTGTGCATCATTTGGCACTTCGCTAACAATGTTCGCCACCTCAAACCGCCCGTTCCGCCAGCCGTCTGCTTCCTCAACCTGCTGGCGAGTACTAAACTTATGGACCTGAATGGATGAGGCTGCTAACTCCTCCGAGAACACCATATATTCCGGCGATTTTTGACTCAAATAGAGAAAAGTCGGCTGCTTGGCGTCCGCCAAAATACTCCAAATCGGACTCAGCCCACACCCCGCCGCGATGCCGACCAATGGCTGCTCGGTTTGCGGGTTGAAATCGCCGTACGCCCGGCTAATCTGCAGCGTGTCGCCAACGTGGCGCGAACACAAATAGCTGGAGAATTCACCGCCAACATTTTTCACAGTAATCGACATCAAGTCCTCATGCGGGCGCGAAGAAATACTATAGGCCTTGCCTTCGCGCACCTGGCTGCCCTCAATGAACACTGTGATATATTGCCCCGCCATAAAGTCAAACGGCCGCGCAAAATACAGCGTCGTCACCTCGGGGTTTTCCTGGCGCACGCGCACAATTTCGACAGTTAGTGAATCACGCATTCTTCGACATACCTTTCCATTAATTTTTGGGCGGCCCTAAATTCTTCGTCAGTGAACGTGTGATAGTTGGCAAACTTCGGACTAATGGTGGTGCCGGTGCGAAAATGCTGCAAGGCAAAGCGCTTGGCGCCTTTGACTAGCTCGCCAATCTTTTCAAAATCCGCTACCTCCAGCTGCTCACGAACGATTGTCGTTCGAAATTCATGGCCAATTCCCGAATCAATCATCAGCCGCACATTGTCTTTGATAGCCTCCAGATCAATCGGCCGCGCCGCAATCTCCACATATTTTTCCAGCGGCCCCTTGACATCCATGGCGATGAAGTCAATCGTCCCCTCCTCGACCATACCGCGCACTATATCTGGATGCGTACCGTTGGTATCCAGCTTGACATCAAAACCGAGGCTCTTAATCATCCGGCACAGTACCGGCAAATCCTCGTTGACTGTCGGCTCGCCGCCAGAAATCACCACGCCGTCTAGTCGACCAATACGCGATTTTAAGAATATCATCGCCTCCTCGACCGGGATACTCGGCGCCAAGCGTTCGGGTAGTACCAGCTCTGGATTATGGCAATAGCCGCAGCGCATATTACAGCCCGAAAGAAACAGCGCTGCCGCCACGTGCCCTGGATAGTCCACCAGCGACAGCTTCTGAATCCCGCCAATCGACACCTTAAGCTGGGACAGCGACGGCGCAAGCTCGCTGGTGTTCGGCGGCATCGTCATAATGCTCCCTCATGTCAAATTCAGCCTGCTTGCCATTATTCCACTGGGAAACTGGGCGCAAGAAACCAACCACCCGCGAGTAGACCTCAGTACTCTCGCCGCAATTCGGGCAAGCCGGATGTTCGCCGACGATATAGCCGTGGTTAGCACAAATTGAAAAGCTTGGCGTAAAGGTAAAGTACGGCAATTTATAATTTTCGCAAATCGTCTTAACTAATTTTTTCAGCGTCTGCGGATCATCCATGCGCTCACCCAGGAAGAAGTGAATTACTGTACCGCCCGTGTATTTGGTTTGCAAATTATCCTGCAAATCCATCAGCTCAAACAGGTCGTCAGTGTAGTTGACCGGCAAGTGGCTGGAATTGGTGTAGAATGGATGCTTAACCGCCGCGCCTAAACCATTGGCAAAGTGCGCTCGGTCAGGGAAGCTGGCCTTGTCAAGCTGCGCCAAACGGTAAGTCGTACCCTCAGCCGGCGTCGCCTCCAGGTTGTAATTATTGCCCGTTTCTTTCTGGTATTCCACCAAGCGGTCGCGCATAAAGTCAAGCGTTTTCTCGGCAAACGCCTTACCCTTTTCAGTGCCAATGTCAACGCCCAGCAAATTCAACGCCGCTTCATTAGTACCAATCAGGCCAATAGTCGAGAAGTGATTTTTCCAGTACTCGTTGAAGCGCTTTTTGATATCGCGCAGATAAAACTTAGTGTACGGATACAGGCTGATGTCCGAGTCGGTCAGCTGTTCCAGCACCTTGCGTTTGGTCTCCAGACTATCGCGCGCCATATCCATCAATTCGCCCAGGCCTTTGAAAAATTCTTTCTCGTTCTTTGACTTCAGCGCCAAGCGCGGTAGATTAATAGTCACCACGCCGATCGAGCCGGTCATCGGATTACTGCCAAACAAGCCGCCACCGCGATATTCCAGCTGACGATTGTCGATGCGTAGGCGGCAGCACATTGAGCGCGCATCCTCTGGATCCATGTCGGAATTGATGAAGTTTGAGAAGTACGGGATGCCGTACTTGGCGCTGGCTTCCCAAAGATTTTCAATGACCGGATTATCCCAGTTGAAATCCTTGGTGATATTGACCGTCGGAATCGGGAAGGTAAAGACCCGGCCGTTGGCGTCGCCTTCAGACAATACCTCCAGCAGCGCCTTGTTAAGCATGTTCATCTCTTCCTGATAATCGCCGTAGTTGGTATCCTGCATCTCGCCGCCGATGATCACTGGGTTGCCGGCCATGTGTTTCGGACATTCCAGGTCGAGCGTAATGTTAGTAAACGGCGTCTGGAAACCAACCCGGGTTGGTACGTTAACGTTAAAGACAAATTCTTGCAGCGCTTGCTTAACCTCGTCATAGCTTAATTTATCAGCGCGAATGAACGGCGCCAACAATGTGTCAAAATCAGAGAACGCCTGAGCGCCAGCCGCCTCGCCCTGCAGGGTGTAGAAGAAATTGACCACTTGCCCAAGAGCCGAACGAAAATGCTTAGCCGGCTTGGAAGCAACCTTGTTTTTAACGCCAGTGAAGCCTTGGCGCAGCAAATCCATCAGATCCCAGCCAACACAGTAAACGCTCAGCAAATTGAGGTCGTGAATATG
>CAUTSQ010000053.1:0-4205 GCA_963541395.1 uncultured Candidatus Saccharibacteria bacterium
CTTTTAGTCTTTGCAAATATTATCTTTTATAACAGCTTCTGTAAGTATTTCCCAGTTTGACTTTCTGGATTCTTTGCAATGTCTTCTGGCGTGCCAGCAGCAACCACTCTGCCGCCGCCTTGTCCGCCCTCCGGACCCATATCAATAATCCAATCAGCGCATTTAATGACTTCCAGATTATGCTCAATGATTATCATACTGTTGCCGCCATCGACTAATTTTTGTAAAATCTCGAGCAATTTACGCACATCAGCAGTATGCAAGCCAGTTGTTGGCTCGTCGAGTATATAAAGTGTTTTACCAGTTGAACGACGCGATAGCTCTGCTGCCAATTTAATGCGCTGCGCCTCGCCGCCAGAGAACGTCGTCGCTGGTTGCCCAAGCTTAACATAGCCCAAACCAACTTCGTTAATTGTCTCGAGCTTGCGGGAGATTGCTGGAATATTAGTAAAGAACTCGCAGGATTGCTCGACCGTCATTTCTAGAATATCGCTAATAGTTTTACCTTTATATTTAATCTCTAGCGCTTCACGATTGTAACGCTTGCCGTGGCATTCTGGACATTGTATATAGACATCCGGCAAGAAATGCATTTCGATCTTTATCACACCGTCGCCTTGGCAATTCTCGCAGCGGCCGCCCTTGACATTGAAGCTAAAACGCCCCGCTTTGTAACCGCGAATATTAGCCTCAGGAGTATTAGCAAACAATTCGCGAATCTGCGTAAACACGCCCGTATAAGTTGCTGGATTAGAACGCGGCGTGCGGCCTATCGCCGACTGATCAATGACGATAGCTTTATCTAATTGCTTGACACCGTCAATTCTATCATGATCGCCGGGCACAGTCTGCGCTCGATGTAGAAGTGCCGTCAATTCGTTGGCTACAATGTCATTGACTAGTGTCGATTTGCCGCTACCGCTAACGCCAGTCACTAGTGTCATTACGCCCAACGGAAACTCGACATCAATATCTTTAAGGTTATTCTCCTTAGCACCGCGAACGACAAGTTTGCGATCTTTCTCGACCGCACGACGTTTCTTAGGCACCGATATTTTCTCTGCTCCAGATAAATATCGTCCGGTAATACTGGCCGGATTCTGTGCCACCTCGGCTGGCGTGCCAGCGGCTACAATCTCGCCACCATGTACGCCAGCACCTGGGCCCACATCCACCAAAAAATCAGCTGCAGCGATCGTCTCTTCGTCATGTTCAACAACCAATACGGTATTGCCCAGATCGCGCAAATGCTTGAGCGTTTTGATCAATCGATCGTTATCGCGCTGATGCAAGCCGATTGACGGCTCATCTAATACATACAGCACACCTTGTAACCCAGAGCCAATCTGTGTCGCTAGACGAATCCGCTGTGCCTCGCCGCCGCTCAGAGTATTAGCAGCTCGTCCCAGTTCTAGATAATTCAACCCTACGTTATTCATAAATCCCAGACGAGCGTTAATCTCTTTAATCACTAGTTTGACGATCTTCATTTCGTTGTCGTCAAATTTCAGCTGGCTAAAGACGTCTAAGGCATTCTCGACATCTAAATTACAAATATCCATAATTGACAAGCCGCTAACCGTCACCGCTAAGACCACCGGTTTAAGGCGAGCACCTTTGCAGGCTGTGCATTTGCGTTCACGCATAAATCGCTCAATATCTTTGCGCATGAAGTCGCTATCAGTTTCGCGGTGACGACGCTCGAGATTTGGAATAATCCCTTCAAATGTTGAATCGTAGTGCCGGCCATTACCTAGCTCAACACGATATTTTTGCTCGCCTGTACCATACATCAATAATTTCCGCACATCGTCGCTTAGTTCGCGCACTGGTACGTGTAGACTAAAACCATGTTCAGCCGCCACCGCTTCAAGCCGTTTCATATACCAAGCATCAACACTGAAACGATTAAACGGACGAATCGCACCCTCAGCAATCGTCAAGTTTTTGTTAAAAACTAAGCTAGGATCAATCTCCATTCGTGTGCCCAGCCCCGTACATACTGGACAAGCACCTTGCGGCGCGTTAAAACTGAATAGCCGCGGCTCCAATTCAGGAATCTCCTCGCCCGGGTGATCCACACAAGCATAGCGCTGGCTATAAGTCAAAATCTCGCCGCTGTCAGCATTCAACACTTGGACTATGCCGCCAGCCAATTCTAACGACTGTTCGACTGATTGCGATACGCGCGAAATCATGTCTGGACGCATCACCAAGCGGTCAACAACCAGTTCGATATCATGCTTATAGTTTTTTTGTAATTTTGGAAACTCATCTAGTGCATAAATTACGCCGTCCACTCGCGCTCGAGCAAAACCGCTGCGCATATACTGTTCAGGAATATGCTGAAACTCGCCTTTTTTCTGGTTAACAATCGGCGCCAGAATCATTAATTTTGCGCCTTCAGACAATTTCATGATTTCATCAATAATTGATTGTGCTGTTCGTCGTTGCACTGGCTTGCCGCAGCGTTTACCATCTGGCAAAAGTGCCGGACAATGAGGTACGCCAACACGCGCGAACAACAAGCGTAGATAATCATATATTTCTGTTACCGTGGCAACCGTTGAACGCGGATTACGACTGGTTGATTTTTGATCTATTGAAATTGCCGGGCTCAATCCATCAATTGAGTCAACATCTGGCTTGTCCATGATGCCCAAGAATTGCCGCGCATAACTGCTCAAGCTTTCAACATAGCGCCGTTGTCCTTCGGCATAGATAGTATCGAAAACCAGGCTTGATTTACCGCTGCCGCTAAGTCCTGTTACCACCACAAACTTATCGCGTGGAATTTCCAAACTCACGTTTTTTAAGTTATTCTGGCGTGCACCGGTGATCTTGATACTATCTGACATGACTACTTATTTTAGCATTTTTCGGTAAAAAAATCCATTACCGCAAAACATCTATGCACGTATTACACTTAAAATATCATCCAAATAAACTAAACTTGTATCGCGCTTATCGTTGCACATACTATAGTATATTTGCTATAGTATAGTCAAATGAGAGCATTAATTGAACTATTCGCTGTCCTCAGCATCAAGATTCGTGTTGTATTGGCGTGCCTTATCGGTGTACCTCTATTTTTGCTGCGCCACGACATTTACGATTCGCTAATGAATTTTGTACTAGTCGGCGCTATACCTGGTACACACATATCAGTACCATACTGGGTTATGTTATTGCTATACGCAATGATAGTCATAAACATATTCACCTACATAGAAAATACCATCCAACGTCCATTACCTCCAAAAGAATAGCGGCCGGCACGCGAAAAATCTAATCGCTAGCTGGTAATGTAGATTCAGCCCACAATTGCAATTCTTGTAAAATAAACTGCTGCTCGTCAGTCGCTGTTGGCGCTAACCGCTGCAGAGACGCCATAAATTGCGGCAATTGTGCCTGCAAGCGCTGAGCCCGCCAGGTTTCCCACTGCGCCAAATCGTCTTCACTGAGCGAACGCGGAAAGTTGCGTGCTTTGTAGTGCAGCAATAGCGGCGCTAAACGTTCGTCCTGAAATTCTGGATGAAAATCAGCCAGCTCGCGTTCATCGGCATTGCGCACCGCTTCGACACGGATACGATCACGGTCGTTCAAAAAGCCATCATACAATTGCGCTTCTGGATCAGGCAATTTCTTGAAGGCTGGCTTGTTTTCAAAAATAGTCCGTAATTTTTCGGCAAAGTCCGGGTGATTCAGTAAAATATTTTGATGTTTCTGCACTGTCTTTAGATCAAGCGAAATCTTCTGCCAGCCATCGCCTTGTTCCAGCACACCCAGCGGCGCTACCGCCGGACAGCGATTGTACTGCAACTCTTTGACTGGCAATTTAACGAAATCTTCGGCCTGGCGTTCTTCCCACGAAGCAAAGATTTTCTTCGATAATTCTTCAGTACTCAGCTCAACAAACGGCGTCGGATCATAGCGCAAGTCATAGACAACCACGCCGCCATTTCGGCTGGTCGTCAGTGGAAAGGCCACCGTAGTTTTAGCAAACTCTTTGTCGTAACGCCCACTGGCATAGACAAACGGTTTTTTATCGTCGACATTGACCAACTGCTGGACTACTTTTTTATCACGCATTTTTAGTAAATAGTCATACAGCTGCGGCTGCTTTTGCTTAATCAATTTCGTCACGGCAATCAACGCCGTCACGTCCGCCAAAGCATCATGAGCATTTTCGTGTGCAATACCAT
>CAUTSQ010000054.1:0-4048 GCA_963541395.1 uncultured Candidatus Saccharibacteria bacterium
GACTTTATACTTCCTCATCAAACCTGACCAACAACGTCTCTGTGTATAGATTATTACCTCACTGTCAGAGTCGGGCCCTATTTCTTTGCAACTTTTTTCTGCTTATTCCTCTGCCCCCTGGCCACCACAACTACCACTGCCGTGATAATCGATAGTCCGGCCAGAATAGCCAGCGCATAAGCATAGCCTGACAACAGATAGATTAAAGCCAGCGTCACGCCGACAGCGCCCCAGATAGTAATCAGCCTCCTGCCGAGCACCAAGCCGATGATAACCATCAGCGAATGCTCGGCCAGGAACAATATTTCCATAGCATTATCTCCCCTTAGCGCCAGGACAAGGGTCGATAAGCTGAACACAGTAAGCGCCAGTGCTAAGTGCGCAATGGTAGATATCTGAGCATACCCCAGCCAGCGCCACGACATCACCGCTCCTGAAAGAATTGCTGCTGAACACAGGTATGGCACCACTATGTCATGAACAGGCGCAATTAGCATATGAATAGCAAATAAAATACCGCACAACACCAAAAGAACACCCGAGTCGAAGTACAAAATATTCTTCTTCGGCAACCCCTCAGCTATTAGGGCGCTGCCATTGACCGCCCACGTTAGTGTTGCTAGCAGCACCGCCTCCGTCGCGACGCTGGCTGACATAGCCATCAGCAGTAAAAGTATCGACCAGCCAATAGCACTCCAAAATGATGCATAATACCAATAAACTGATAATTTCTTGGTTCGTGCAAACGCGGCGGCGCCATAAAACACCGCAAAGGTAATCAGCGAAACGATCGACATAAACTCAAACTTAACGCCGAGCCATTGCGCAGTTAAGTAGAATAACAATACCAAACTTGGATGCGCCAATATCGCCATCGGCCGCCAATCCCGCTTGGCATATACTGCCATATAAAGTGCCGCGACAGCTGCTAACCAGCCCAAGATTTTGAACGGTAATCCATACGTCGTCAACAGATTTATCATCGGTAATATCACCGCTGGTACAGTAGCAGCCAGCAGTGTCATATCGCTAGTGATTGACGCTCGCTTATTCATCGCTAACGACCAATACGCTACCCCAAAGCCGACAAACGTCACCCAAGCAGTGATAGTAAAATTGTCGCTTAGCGGCACATTCGACCAATGCAAGAACAGCAGCAGCAAAGCAATCGTCGCCAAGTATGCTCCGCCCAAATAACTATCTTCACGCCGCCGATAAAACGTATAGTACAACAGCGCTACTAACGGCAGCCAAACTGCCGGATGGATAGACGAAAAGATAATGACACCAGCCGCTCCAATGGCAGAATATAATAACAATTCGCGGCACTTAACCGCTGCCTCTTTGCGGTAATTGTACAGCCACTCTACTAATAGTAGCAATGACAAGCCGTTCAGCCACGCCATCAAAATAGCAATATCTTCGCCAGCCATCTTGAAATACGAAGCTATCAGCAGCGCCATCAGAAGTAGAGAACCATGAATACCAATCACTAAACCATAGACTTTCTCACGCCACGCAGCAATACCCATGACGATAGCGGCAACCGCCACCGAATCTGACAGATACAGCATACCTTCTCCCGCTGGATAAGAAGTCAAAAAAGCTAAGGCTATAAACACCGTCATTAACCACCAAGCGGCCGCCGCGCCGTATACTAATATTGCTTGACTTTTAGTAATATTTGGACGTTTCAAAACCAATAATCGGCAGATAACCGGCAGGAAAGCCATAAGCATAAAGATAGAATAATGCGCATGCAGGGCTGTTATGGGTTCGAGGCCAAATAGCCTGACGCCAGCTGGCACTAACAAAATTCCAGACATTACTACCATGCCGCCAAAACGGGCGCGGCGCAGCGATGAAAGCGCCATAAAACTCACCGCCGAAACCATGCTCAGCAGGATAAATATGATCATATCTCTTAGCGGACTTTCGACGCCAGCTATAACCAAGAAAGCAACTAGCGACGCAACGAAACTAATCCACAACACTATTTCGTGCTGTTTATCGGGCTGCTTTTGGACGTACATCGATCTGACGGACCAAATCATATTACCAAGCGCCGCTACACCCAGCGCTATACCTGTGGCCAGCCCATCATTATTTGACAGATACATAGTAAAACTAGCAGTCGCCGCCATCAGCAGCACGCGCGCCGTCGTTAGTTCATACGTGCGCATATCCTTTGATTTTTCAACAAAAGCAACAGTAAAATAATATATAACGCTGATAAGCAACAGCATACTGACGTCAAGCGTTCCCATATGCACTGACGAACCGATAGCGAGAAGTAAAGTAGACGGGACGATAAACGGATTAACCAGCGTCAACGGCTCGGTGAATTGGCGCGGAAAACGATTAGAAAAATACGCAGCCAAGGTCATCAGGCATCCGAACAATAGCACCGCAGCATAATACCACACCAACTGAGCATGCATAACAGCCGGCAAGCTGGTCGTCATCGTGAACATCGACAGCAGCGAAATATAGGCGAGCGGCTGGCTATTGAGCCTGACTGTAGCATCAACGCATAGGAGAGTACCGATGAAAGAGGTAGCAAGCCAGCACAGCGCCGGATCAATCCCCAAAAGCAAATGCATGCTCCACCCGCCAATCGGCACAGCAGCCAGCGCCGTACCAATAAACGCCGTGGAGGCTGGCTTTAAGATCGGCAAACGAGCATATAGCACCTGGCCAATAACATAATAGACAAAAATAAACAGCCATACCAAGCTAAATCTAAGCGGCGCCGAAAGTTCAATCGTTTGTGCCAGCAGCAATATGCCAGCGGTCAATAATAATGATGCGGTATAGAGAGCCACATTGATGGTAGTTTGACGATTTTTCTCTTTATCTTTATTACTGGCTGGAGATAGCCACTTGACAATCTGCGTCTTTTCGTCAGGAATATTTGTATCTTCTTCAATTGGCACAGCATTAGTAGACAATACTACATCAGGCTCGTTCGATTCGTTGCGAGTTACTACAAAACCAGCAAATTGTGAAGCTGCAGCCTGATTCTCGGTAATAGCTTGGCTTGACCGTCGCTACCTTCAATTTTCGCACGGCCATTCTGCGCATCGCACACGCCGTCCCAGTAACCGCGCCGGTAACCCTCGGATTGACAAGGTAGTCGATTATTACCTCTCTGCGCTACCTTAATTATCACGATGACAATCACCAACAGAAAAATTAATTCCATACTTAATTCCCCTTATGCTAATTTTAGTATAGCACGAGAGGGCTTTTTCATGGAGAAATTTTCGAAAGAGACACCTAACTATCGTAGCAATAACGTTTTTGCTCGCCTTTCAGAGCCTCACCTTAGTCTATCGCGCGCCGCCAACTACCGAAATTCCACCGCTCAACTGTGTCGTCCAGCGAAAAATATAATACCCCGGAGACTTGGGGTATTATATTAGCCTAAATTAGATAGACTCTGCTATTTCTCGTCGACCACTTCGCCTTCGACTGGTTCGTCCTTGTCAGACTTTTTGCCGTCCTTCGACTCATCAGCCTTTTTGTCTTCGGCAGCTTGCTGGTACATTTTGGCGCCGATTGGCATGATGGCATCCTGCAAGGCTTTCACGGCTGCCTCTAACTCATCTTTATCATCAGCGTCTTTATGCTTTTCTGCTTCTTTGACCGCTTCGTCAATCGCCTTTTTGTCATCGTCAGAAATCTTATCCTTAAACTCGTCTGGCATTTTCTTTGCCTGGTAGATGGCGTTTTCTAGCTGGTTTTTAGCGTCAACGGTTTCGCGCTTTTTCTTGTCCTCGTCAGCGTGCAACTCGGCCTCTTTCTGGGCTTTTTCGATATCTTCCTTGCTCATGTTGCCAGAGTTTTGGATGGTAATCGATTGTTCCTTGCCAGTGCCTTTATCTTTAGCGGTAACATTAAGGATACCGTTGGCGTCGATATTGAAGGTCACTTCAATCTGCGGCACGCCGCGTGGTGCTGGCGCGATACCGTCAAGCACAAAGCGACCCAAACTCTTGTTGTCATTGGCAAATTCGCGCTCACCCTGCAAGACGTGAATCTCCAC
>CAUTSQ010000055.1:0-4011 GCA_963541395.1 uncultured Candidatus Saccharibacteria bacterium
GCCATTCGCAACGCCCAAAAATTCGCCTCCAAACTCCGCATCGAATACCCCGATACTACATTCTTTGGGCCGGCACCGGCTTTCTACGAGCGAGTCCGCGACACCTACCGCTGGCAAATTGTTGTCAAATCGACCAACCGCGCCAAACTGCTCGCCATCGCCAGCCAATTACCCCGAACACACTGGCAATACGACATCGATCCGGCAAATCTGTTATAATATAAAGTTGTGAAGAAAGAAGCTATCATTACCCTGCCAAATCCGCACCTGCGCCAGAAATCGCAGCGAGTTCATGTCGTCTCTGACGAAACCCGCCAGCTCATCAAAGATATGACTGACGCCAGTATCGACTGGGAGAATTCCCGTCCGCACGAAATTAGCGCTGCCCTGGCTGCCGTGCAAATTGATCGCCTCGAGCGCGTTGTCATCGTTCGCGCCGATTTCGAGGACAAAGACAACCAAGAATTTATCCCGCTAATCAATCCGGAAATCGTCAAGTACGAAGGCGAAATCACCTACGATTACGAAGGCTGCCTCAGCGTCAAGGATTTTTACGGCAAAGTTCCCCGCTACAGCAAAATCCGCGTTAAAGCCATCAATATCGACGGTAACGAAATCCGCATCAAGGCCAACGGTTTTCTAGCACGCGTCCTGCAGCACGAAATCGACCACTGCAACGGCATTATTTTTGTCGACCATATCCGCGATGATCACCAGGCTTTTTACCGCTTAAACGACGAGGGCGAGCTCGATCCGCTCAACTACGAAAGATATGTCAAAGACAACGCCGACCTCTGGGATTAGCCGCCAGCCGATAGTATTCTTCGGCACCGAAGACTTTAGCTTATATAGCCTGCGCGCGCTCGTTGAAGCTGGTTTTAATATCGCGGCCGTTATCACCAAGCCAGACTCCCGCCGCGGCCGCAGCAACAAGCTTATCCAGCCTGCCGTCAAACAATTCGCTAGCCAGCACCACATTCCAGTCTGGCAGCCAAACCGGCTAAAAGATATCATAAGTGATATAAAAAATATTACGCCGCGGCCAACTGGCGTTTTGGTTAGTTACGGCAAGATTATCCCGCAAACAATCATCGACCTGTTTCAGCCTGGTATCATCAACGTTCATCCGTCGCTGCTGCCAAAATACCGCGGCCCGTCGCCCATCGAATCAGCTATCGCTAACAGAGATAAAATCACTGGTGTAACCATCATGCAGTTAGAGCAAGCGATGGATGCTGGCCCGATATACCACCAAGAAACTTACCCGCTAGACTTTACCGAGACCCAGCCCGAGCTTTATCAAACCCTCGGCCAGCTCGGCGCGCAATTATTAACGCAGAAGTTACCTGACATCATAAACGGTATACTACAGCCAACACCGCAAGACGATAGCCACGCTACCTATTGCTCGCTGCTCAGCAAAGACGACAGCCACCTCGATCCGCAACAGCTAACCGCAGACCAAATAGAGGCCAAGATCCGCGCCCACCTAACTTATCCGCGTTCGCGCCTAAAAGTCGACCAATATGACCTGATTATCACCAAAGCCCGCGCCGTCTCTACTCCAGAAACACCGCTTGACATCAAATGCGCCGACGACACCTACCTAGCAATTGACGAGCTAATCGCCCCGAGCGGCAAAACTATCAGTGCCGACGCTTTCTTGCGCGGCTACCCGCTACAAAGATAGTCGCAACCGTCAACCGCGACAATCACAACCGCAGACACCTAAATCCGCAACCGCGGCCGTAGCCTATGCTCCCGCGTCGCCTAGAAGAATCATATCGCGGTTGGCGATAACTTCTTCCTTGAGAGCCTTGACCGTCTGCATCACCACCTCGCGGTAATTCGGACGATGCTGGCCCAACCACTTCAGCGATGCGTACTCTGCTAGTATCGCATTTTGCGGCACGTTGGCTGGCGCATTAGCTTTCAATTGTACATAAATCTGATCATTTTCGAAATCCGGCGCGTTAGCATCCAGCCAGGACGTCACCCGCACCATATCGCGATCCATAAAACTCTCAAACTCTGCCAGCTGCATATCGCTCAAACCCTCGCTAAGCTGCAAACCAACACGCAGCTCTAGCTGCTCGCGAAAGTGGTCGAGAAACAGTTTTTTCTGGTCGTCTGGTAAGCTGCCCAGACCCACCTCTTCGAGAAACTTATCGTCTAATTGAAACATTTCACCCCCTCTTGCCTATGCATTTAGTATACCGATTATAGCACTGCTACGCAATACCGAGCTGCTCATTGACAGCGCGGCGCATATCGGCCAATTCTTCGACGTATTCATTCATGACTTCTTGCATGATTTTGCCGTAATCTGGCACAGCATAGCGCATCCACAGCGCAGACGCGTAGAAACTCATCGCATCTTCGTCAGTTTCGAACAATTCACGGATAGCCTGGTAATCCTGGCGGCTAGCATAATCGCCATGAAACTCAGCCAGCCAGCGCCGCGTGCGGTCTGGGTTACTATTGACATCTTCGAATTCTAGCGCTTCTTGTTTTGATAATCGCGCCAAGACTTCTGCAGAAGCCCGTTGATTGAGCTCTTCGGATATCTCGCGCCGATATTGATTTTTCTTCTCCTCTGACAGCGTCGCGACGTTATAGCCGATTGCCGCTAGCAAATTATCGTCAATGTTAAACACTTATTTATCCCTCCTTTTTATTTATGCCATCGGATCATTTGTAATTGTTCAAAATCTCCAAGACTGACTGCGTATCGCTCTTGCCGTCTATCGATAGCCACTGGGTTTCGCCGTATCCATGCCACTGAATATTATGGCCATCCTGCGCTGCAGCGTCAGCTAATTCATACAATTTAGATATAGCATTATTCTCGCCGAACTGATCAACCGCCCAATCCCACGGATATTTATCAGTATAACCGCTGAAATCAGCTTCTGTTGGTGCTGGCGGCGGGCCACCCGGATTACCACCTGAACCACCGCCTCCCGAACCACCACCTCCTGAATTAGAAGCTGCAGCAGCCTCAGCCTTATCACCCGTTATCTTGTCACGCAAGCTATCGGCCATACGGCCTACTGGCGTATGGTCGTGGAGCTGCTGACCAACCCAGCGGCCGCCAAGTCCGCCAACAGCACCGCCGGCAAGCCTACCGAGAGCCAGAGCCACCCCGTTATCTTTTATTCGCTGCTCGACTTCTCTCGATATTTTATCTCGATCTTCCTCGGCCGCTTTACGGGTTCGCTTAAACAATTCGTCGGCAACATGCTGTTGACCTTGCAATCCGCCAATTCTGCCAGCCGCTTCTTTAATCTGACTAAATTCATCATCGCCAGCAACTTCCCTTATCCCGCGTTTTTTGCGGCGTTGTTGCATAGCGTCCAAGCGAACACCACGCCTAATAGCAGCATCGCCAGCGAACGAGGCAACCGCGCCAGCAGCCATTGATATCGGCCAAACGGCACCAAAGAGGCCTGAAATTATGCCAACTGCCGTGCCCTTGACAGCGCCATGCGCAAAACCAACCGCACCAGCTTTCAGATTGCTCTTCTTCTTGGAGCCTCTAGCAGCGATGAAGCTACCCAATTTCGCCAAGACGCGGTTATGCCACTTGCCAGCTTCTTCTTCTAGAGCCTCATTCTTCTTCCTCTGTATCATGCCGAATATTCTGCGCTGCTCATCAAACATCTCGTCGGACATTTGCTGCGCAATTTCGTCGTCGGTACCGTTATATTCGCCTCTCTGGCGCTTAGCATTGACCTTCTCGGACAAATGCTCCATGACTTGCTCTCGCAAATCATCCTCTACGTCGCGCATATAGCTGAGGCGCTCTGCCCGCCGCCTATTCTCTCGGCTAGTCCAAATACGGCTAATGATGCCTCTATTGCCACCTTTAGATTCCTCGAGAGCCAAAAGACGAGCGTACCTATCGAGATCCTCAAAGAACGGAAGTTTTTCTGGGTTGGGTTGACGATTACGATTTTGTCCTGGCTGGTAGTCAGGGGTTTTAGGAGTGCCAGTACCACCACTTTGTCC
>CAUTSQ010000056.1:0-3989 GCA_963541395.1 uncultured Candidatus Saccharibacteria bacterium
ACTTTTCGCGCTCCCAGGCGTCGAAATCGCCGGCATGGCCTTGGTCTGTGGGTGTCTGCATCTGACGCTCCCACTGGTCAAAGTCGTCGGCGTTGTCTTGGCTGGTGTCTGGTCTTTCTCTTGTACCTAGCGGCATAATCTTATTATAACCTTTTTAAGCTATTATGTCTGCTCCTCGGCAGCGGCTGCGGCGGCTTGTTGTAGTGTTGCCTGCGGGTTGGTGGTAATCAAGCCAGTTTCGGTGTCGCTGGCGACAATCTGGATATGAACGTGATTCTGCCCAGCAAAGAATAACCCCTGTCCGACTGGGAAGTTAGCTAGGCGCTTGCGTTCTTCTTCGGTTAATTTGAAAACGTCGCCAAGCACATCGACAGCGCTCGATGATTGCTTTAGTAGTAACTGCATTGATGAGTTCGAAACAATGGCGCGGCCCATTTTGCTGCCCATAAAGTCCTCGACATCCTGGGTGATGGTTGTCAGGCCCAAGTAATATTTACGAGCGCGCTTGGCTAAACTAAACATGAAGTTCGCCGAGTCGTCATATTTCATCAGCTGCCAAGCCTCATCGACGATTAACATGCGCTTTTTCTGCTGGGTGCGGACAATATTCCAAATGTGGCTAAGGACGATATACATCGCCACCGGCCGCAATTCGTCCTCGAGGTCGCGAATATTAAAGACCACCATATTGTTGTTGATATCAATATTGCTCTGCTGACTAAAGATACCAGCAAACGTGCCAGTGGTATATTTGCGCAGGCGCTGCGCCAACTGCGGGCCAGTACCGCCCATGTGCAACAGGGTATCGTATAGGTCGCCCATTGTCGGCGGTACCGAAGTGTGCGTCAGTGGATCGCTAGTGATGCCGACGCGGGCGTAAGTGTCGATCAAGCCTTGGTCGAGGTCGGCCTCTTCGGATGGCGATAAGCCGATACCAGCACTATTAGCCGAAGCACCGCCCAACATTAGTCGCAGCAATCCGTGCAGCGTCACTAGATTAGCGCGCAAGGCGTCGTCGGCTTCTTCGTTGTCGATAACTTTTGGCAGATCAAAAGGATTAATTCGCGTGTCGCTGCTGAGGCTGAGCCGAATATAGCTGCCGCCAACAGCGTCGCTTAGTCGCTGGTACTCGTTTTCTGGGTCAATAATCAGGATATCGGCACCCATCATCATGCTGCGAAGAGCCTCTAGCTTGACAGTAAACGACTTGCCGGCGCCAGATTTAGCGAATACTACCATGTTGGCGTTCTCTAGCGTGTAGCGGTCGAAAATCACTAGGCCGTTGTTATGCATATTGATACCGTACAAAATACCGTTTTCTTGGGTTAGGTCGGCGCTAGTGAATGGGAAGCTGGTGCTGACGGCGCCAGTGTTCATATTGCGGCGAATTTGCAGCTGGTCGCTCATTTGCGGCACTGTACTGTTTAGGCCTTGTTCTTGCTGGCTGGAGGCGGTTTTGCTATAAACCAGCATCTGCCCGAAGAATGTTTCGATCGAGTGCTGTACATAGCCTAATTCCTCTAAGCTATCGCCGTAAATCGTCACGTACAGGCCGTAGCGGAAAAAGCGCTCTGATCCGACCTGCAGCTCGTCGCGCAGCTCTTCGGCATCCTGCAGGGCGGCTTCTTTGGCTGGGTCGCGCGTCTTGCCTTTTTCGGCATTAATCGCCATATCGGCCTCTAGCTGAGTAACTTTTTTGCGCAAATTTTTGAGGACAATCGCTGTATCGACAGGATAAATAAACATGCTGATATCGAGGACTTGATCAATGTTAATTAATCCCGATAGCCAGCCCGTATACAACCGGCGCGGATAGCCATAGACATACATAGTTCGGCCGTATTTGGTGCCGATACGGAAATAAGCCGAATGGATTTCGAGGCTGCTCGGCGCGATTAAATCGCGCAGCGTGGTCATACCCTTGAGGAAAGCTTGTTCGACCTCTGCCTGCTCGCGCTCGCGCTGCTGGGCGGCGATATCTAGCGGATCCATCTTTTTCTTGCGGGCCATTACCTAATCTCCTCGCGGGTGTACGGATTATTACCTTCGCCCTTGCGGACGTATAGCGACGCTACATCGCCAAAGTCGTCAAGCGGCTCTCGTACAGCTGTGTCTGGATTATATATATTATAATATAATTCGCCTAGCTGCTTGGTATTGAGCTGAATAGAATAAACGCCGACGCGCATCAAACCGCCAATCACTGAATCAACGCGGTTTTTGATTTCTTCTTTGGCTTTGGCGTAGGTTTGGGTGTCGATTTTGGTGACGTTTTCTTTCTTGCTACCAAATAATATCGAGAATATCCCCTTGCTCTGTTGGACGATATTGGTAACGTCACCAGTCGGAAAATACGGAATAACCACGAAAAAGCTTTTGTCCATGATGTTAGCTTCTTGCGATAAAACATCAATAAAGTTGATATAATCGTCCATCAATACGCCCAGCAGCATGTTGTCCTGGTCGCGCCGCAGAGCGTCGAGCTTATCGAGATATGGGCCGATATCGACCCGCTGCGAGCGAATGAATATTTGAATTGGAAAATACAAAGCATTGAGGAAGTCTTGATAGCTTAGCTCGACGCCGTCGCGTTCGCGCGAGCTCATCAGGTCGAAGTTGATCGATTTGCAAGCAACAATAGCGCGAAACGATCCGTCGTTCATCACCACCATACTGTCGCGTAATTCTGAAAAAATCAGGGAATTTTGGGTGCTAGTGGCCTTTGGCTGTTCTTTGCCCTTGCCCTTTTTCGGGTCGGTCGATGATGGTGCGCCAGGATTGCTAGCGGCGTCGCCTGGTGCCGCGATATTTTGCCCAGAACCAGCAATAGCCGGCGGCATTGGCGCTGGCATTGGTGCTTGATTCGGCGGTAAATTGTTTGGCGGCACCCCCACTCCTTTCTTTGCCTAGCGCAGCGAAATAAATACTTCGCTGTCTTCTTTCTTCTGTTTGACTCGATCTACTTCGTGCTGCAGGGCGGCGATCGACAAGCCGCTATTATTAGCTAAACTAATTATATCATCTGAAGCTGCTGTTGCGCTAGTGTTTGCTGTTGGTTCGGCTGGCTTGGTTGGCTCTGTTGAGCTAGCTTGAATAGGACTGTTGGCAGTTGTGTTGCTTTGCTGGCTCGTAGGCTGGATAACTGATTGGTGAATGGTCGGGTAAGGGTTGAACTTTGGTAAATGTTCATCGTTTTGCACGGCCGTATCACCGACGTTATTATTATCAAAGGCTTGAGGCGCCTGAGGCGGTGCCGCCTGGTTGGTTATCGGCTGCGGTGTTGGCGCTTGCGTCTGCGCTTGATAATACATATTTTGGATAATTCGGTCGTGGCGCTCTTGGTCTGCCCGCGAAATCATAGCGTCGAACTTTCTGGCGACACTGCCGTCTTCGTCGAGCATACCAACTGTCTGCTGAGCTGCGTAATATTGGTCTGACACCATCGAACTGTTCGGGGTTGGTTCGGTAGTATGGCGGATCGACCAACCCTTGGTGTCGGCGATATCTGCTAGGTACGACAGGCGCTTTTCGGTCTCTATCTGCGATAGGTCTTTTGTCAGATGCTCATCGACAGCTTTTGGTACAGTTATCTCGATCAGCGATTCGATACCGTCGGGCGACCAGACGCGCTTGCGCGGCTTCAACCTATAAGAGATAATAGCTGCTACATAGATCTCCATCGGCTGATCCTTGCGTAACGGCAGCGCCAACACGGTGAAAAATATGATAACTGGCAAAGGAATAATTGCCAAACCGATAAATATCTGGCCCAATCCCCAGGCCAAGGCAACAGCAACAGCAGCAATTATCAGGTAGATGAACTGTCGAAAACTAAACGGTCCGATCAGCTTGTCTTCTGCTTCGACGTCTTGTGCGACTTTATATTCTGCCATACGATTATTATATTACGTATTGTGTAGTTAAGCTAATGCTGACGTCAGATTTGCTATTATACTAACTACCACGACGTCCGCCACCGCCGCCTTGAC
>CAUTSQ010000057.1:0-3955 GCA_963541395.1 uncultured Candidatus Saccharibacteria bacterium
GCGTATTTTTGCAATTAAGACGATTTTGTGGCATCATAAAAGATAAATGATTCAATATAAAAGGAAATTAGAATAATATGAGAGAATTACCACAATATCCCCAATTACCACGATATCCCCATCCAACTTGGCCAGACACTATACCGTTTATGGCTAGAGTTGGACCGCCAGATATAATAGGAATGATAGAGCGCGGCTCAGAAAGTGATATAAATCCTTCAGTAAAAGCCGCACGAGGTATTGGCGAGACGGCAAGCCGTGTTATGTTCAGAGATCCAGCAGATAGAGTGAGTTTAAAATATCCAGACACTAGTATAGGAGCTCAGGGTGAGAATAACTCGACGGCCACGAACATGCTGGACAATCTAGAAAAACGCGTAGAAGCTGGAGAGGCTGGCGAATAATCTATGAATAATAGAATGGAAAAAGGTAAAGACATAGGCGCAGATACGGGGAAGTCCCGTGGAAGTCCTGAATCCCGTGCAAGTAGGCTTGCGTGTGAGCTCAGGAGGGTTGATATGGATATATACAGACTGAGAAGAGAGCTTGTGGCAGCAGCGGCACAGCGAAAAGCTATTTTGAAAGAGCTTAAGCAAACTGCGGAAGTAAACGGTTTACATCCAAGTGATTATTATGATGGTAATATAAACACTGAATCGCCGAGTATTACTCAATCACCTCGCTCTGATTGCCATACTTAGCGATGATTTGTGTTGCTTGCGCCACGTCGTTTACGTTGTCTGGCGTAGCAATTGCGTGCCAACCGTCACTACCGAGCAAAATGCCCAAATCAAGCAGCATTCGGTCGATGTCGGGCGCTATCGAAGGCTCATCGGTATAAGATATGCTATGCAAATAATCGGCAAAGCGTTGATTCAGATCGGGCGAGCGTAAATCTTGGGCGACGGTCTGGACGCAGCGAATAATGTCAGCAAATTGGATTGGCCCCGATTGTACACTGAGATGCAGCGTATTAGTGACAGACATGTCTTCGGCGTGATATTTGATATGATTGTCGTCGGTGTAGGCGCCAAATTGGAGGCTAAGCTTTTGGCTGATTGATAAGTTCAAAAAGTGTACGTATTCGTAAAATAGCGGCAATGTTTCGGGCCGTTGCTGGCGGAATTGCTGAGTTAGCTGAAAGGATATATAGAGTTTGCGTGGAATTGCTGACGGCTGGTTAGTTGAGTAAATTATACCGCTGATTTGGCTAGTGCTGCTATTCAGCCGCTTGATATTATCGATGTTTTGCCATGGTCGAGAGTCAAGCTGTCTTAACTCGTGCATCATTCGGCCGCTGTCGGCAACGTATAGCTGGTTTGGCTCTTCGGCCAGCAAACGGTACAGAGCTAGTGAAACCGGCTCGTTGTCCATCTCGCCGAAATCAGTTGGCAAGGTTAATATCTTGTTGGCTAACCGCGTGGCATCGACCGAGTGCCAAATACTCTTAATAATGATAATGCCGCCAGGGTAAGTGTGTCCGTCTAGCATGTAGTCGATTAGCTGGTGCTGGCCTTGCTGGTACATGAATTCGGCCGCCGTCGCCAGAAACATATGCTCGTATAAATGAGCCAACTGCGTGCATGGATGGTGCTTAACCATAGTGATGCGCTTCATCATATTAATTATAGCAGAGAGTTAGAGCTGATGCTCTTTGATGCGGCAGCGAACGGTTTTCACGAGCAATTTTAGCTCGCGTACGATAGTGTTATACTATATGTAATATGAAAGTCAGCCTAAACATTATCAAACAATTGATTAATTTTGAATTGCCGCCGGTGGATAAGTTGGTGGCGCGGGTCAATCAGCAGCTTGGCGGTGTCGAAGAAGTGATTGATCTTAAAGCCAAATATGGCGGTGCGCGGATCGTTCGAGTGGTTGAGTGCGCTAAGCACCCTAATGCTGATAAGTTGAGCGTGACCAAGATTGATGATGGTGGCGTGGTGGCGGATGTACCGCGCGATGAGAATGGTCTGGTGCAGGTAGTCTGCGGCGCGCCGAATGTGCATGCGGATATGTGGGCGATTTGGTTGCCGCCAAAAAGTACCGTGCCGGCGAGTTTTGATGACGATGAGCCGTTTGTACTGGATGCGCGACCGCTGCGCGGCGTGCTCAGCCAAGGTATGTTGGCGGCGGCAGACGAGCTGGCGATTGGTGCGGATCACGAGGGGATTGTTGAGATTCGTGAACGCGACGTGCCGGCGGGCGTTGAGCTTACGGCGGGTGCGGGTTTTGCGGAAATGTTTGGGCTGGATGATTACGTGCTGGACATTGAAAATAAGATGTTTACTCACCGGCCAGATTGTTTTGGGCAGCTCGGCGTGGCGCGCGAAATCGCTGGGATTTTTCACCAGCAGTTTACTAGTCCTGATTGGTATAAATTAGTCCAACAATTCACGGGCGCTGAGGGGTTGGATTTAACAGTAACGAACGATGCGCCAGAATTAGTGCCGCGCTTTATGGCGGTGGCAATTCGTGACGTTACCGTGCAGCCAAGTCCGTTGTGGCTGCAATGTCAGTTGGTGGCGATGGGTGGCAAACCGATTAATAACATTGTTGATGCCACGAATTACATAATGCTGATGACGGCGCAGCCAACGCATGCCTATGATTATGATAAATTACGCAGGTATAAACTTGAAGCGCGGCTGGCTCGTGCCGGCGAGAAAGTTAGCCTGCTCAATGGCAAGGAATATGAGCTGACGACGGACGACATTGTTATTGCTGATGGCGAGGGCGTGATTGGTCTGGCGGGAATTATGGGCGGTACCGACACCGAGGTTTCAAATGACACCAAAAATATTGTCCTAGAATGCGCTAACTTTGACATGTATGCGCTGCGCCGTACGGCTATGCGCCACGGTATTTTTACCGATGCATTGACACGGTTTAACAAGGGTCAGTCGCCGCTCCAAAATGCTGCCGTATTGAAGCAGCTGATGAGTATGGTTGGCGGCGTGCAGGCGAGCGAAGTGTTTGATTTGAAACAATTTGATGACTGGCTTGATGATTATTTTGATGGAAAATACACACCAGCAAACATTGATATTGATAGTAAATTTATCAACGAAAGACTAGACTTGGGCTTATCTGACGATGATATTTGCGACTTGTTGAATAGCGTAGAAATAAAGAGTCATGGCCCGGAAGAAGAATTGGATTATATTTGCATCCAATCGCCGTTCTGGCGCACTGACCTTGAATTACCGGAGGATATTGTCGAAGAAGTCGGCCGGCTATATGGCTTTGATAAACTACCGCGCCAGTTGCCGCGCCGCAGCATTAAACCCGCGCCAAAGAACCCGCGCCGCGAACTGAAAAATGCTATTCGCCAAAGTCTATCGCGCGCCGGTGCCAACGAAGTTTTAACGTACAGCTTTGTTCACGAGCGCGTCCTGAAAAACGCCGAGCAAGACCCGAGCCGCGCCTATCGGCTAAGCAACGCTTTAAGCCCTGATTTGCAGTATTATCGCACTAGCGTGCTACCGAGTTTGCTGGATAAAGTTCACGCCAACATCAAAGCCGGCCACGACGAGTTCATGTTGTTTGAAATCGGCAAAATTCACGATAAAGAGTTACCGCTAAATGATGAGAATCTGCCGAGCGAGCAGACGTTTGTCGACGGTGTTTACGCTAGCAAAAAGCCGCGAGCCGGCGCGCCGTTTTATAAGGCGAGGAAGTTGGTAGATAGATTGTTGGCGGATATTGACGTTGACGCTGATTTTGTGAAAATGGTAGAGTCTGGCGCGGATGTGCCAGCGCCGTTTGATGGCCAGCGCAGCGCTTGGATTGTCGCAAAAAATGGCGAGAAGCTAGGCATCGTCGGTGAATTATCTCAAGCAGTGCGGCGTAATTTCAAGCTGCCAGATTACACGGCGGCGTTCTCGCTTGATATTGAAAAATTACAAGTCTGTCTGACTGAAAATCGCGAACATAATTATCGGCCGCTGAGCCG
>CAUTSQ010000058.1:0-3568 GCA_963541395.1 uncultured Candidatus Saccharibacteria bacterium
TCCTATCGCTCAATCCCGCGCATTCAGTCACAGATGCACGCTGACAGCTTAGCCAAGATGGCTTACTTTTTTCTGAATCCCGGTCATCATAAAAAACTTGGTTCGTCGAGCAAAATTGGACTGGCATTCTCGCGGCTGATTGATTACCGCTTTCGTAACAGTTCCAATGCTGTACATATGAATATTACCAGCCTAATTTTCGCACTACAAAGTTTCGCCGAAGCGGTTGCCGAACGTGAAATTCGCCGGCAAAATCGTAGCGCCAAACAGCAGACCATTCATGACATCCAAAAAGTTTTAGCAGCGATTAAATCAATTGAGCCTGAATTAGCGGACGACGTCCGCGATTTTTATTTGCGTCCGGAAAATGATATTTATAAGTTAATTGCTCGCCCGACATTTATGCAGTCACTGCAAATCGCCCTGGCTAAGTTTAATATTGATATCGCCGACTACCAGCCAATGTTAAAATCAATCGACAGCGCCCGCCGCCAAATTGTTCACAGCGAAGGATACAGCGTTGAATTTTTACTCAATCTACTGACTTACACCATCGTCCAAATGGAGTCAGACAATAAACTTTCGCGTCCAGGCGGCATCATCCGTAAAGATAGCGACGTTGATAAATTATATCAGCTACTACGTCTCATGACGATGCGTTATTTTGACAGCACGTCAGAAATATAAATAAGTTGCGTTATCCATGCCGCACGCCAAACATTATCTCATCTGACCTTCAAACTCTCATCCGCCTTGGTCATCAACGGATCGAGGAAGAACTCAATGATGCGGCGCTGGCCAGTAGTAATTTCGGCGGAGACGCTCATGCCTGGTAGTAATTTGAGTTGGTTTTGCTTGGAGCTTTTATCGTCATTCAGTTTAATCTTAGCTTTGTAAATGAGACTTTTCTTGTCGTCCTGAATAGCATCAGGACTAATATTTTCAACCGTCCCCTCCAGGTAGCCGTAACGCTGGAATGGATAGGTAGCGACTTTGACGACCACGCGCTGGCCAGGCTTAACAAAGCCAACATCTTGATTGTCCAGCGCCGCATCAACGTAGAGTGGCGCTTTTTCTGGCACAATTTGTGCTAGCTGCTGCCCAGCATTGACCACGCCGCCAATTGTTTTCACCGTTAGCGACAGCACCGTACCATCGACGGGCGCAGTGATGTTAGTTTGCGCCAACACTTGCCTAGCTTTGAACAGATTATTTTCCAGTTCAATAATTCTTTTTTCCGCCGTGATGATTTGGTCACTAAAGGCACTGTTGGTTTCGGCATTTTGGGTTTGCGATTGATTTTGCGCCTGAGTAAGCGCCGATTGCGATTGTAGTAGTTGCTGATTTTGACCAAGCACGGCGCTGTCGGCACTAGTGATTCGCTGGTCAATATTACTCAGTTCATTCTGCAGGCGCAGCTTATCGACAGGGTTGGCGTTTGGTAATTGCTTTTCGATCTCGGCTTTGCGATTTTTCAGATTTTGAGCGTTGGTTTCCAGCTGGTTTTTCGCTTGCTGGTTAAATTGTAGTTGATGCTGATAGTTGGAAATCGTACTATTTACAGCTTGCTGCCTGGCCGCAGAAAGTGCGGTTTGCGAACTGGCAAATTGTCGCAACATGGCTTTGGTCTCGTCTGGCAAATCTGCATTATTAATAATATCGTCGGTGTTACTGCCAACAGCTAGCCGCCGCAAAATATCGCGCTCGACTCGTGCCGTGTTCAGACTTTGACTGGCAGTAGCAACGTCTTTTTCGGCAGTGGTTTTATCAAGTGCCAGCAAAGTTTCGCCTTTTTTGACGTGCTGCCCTTCATGCACATTAATATTTGTCACCACGCCAGAAATCGCTGGCTGGATAATCTTGGTACTACCTTCGGTGGAGATTTTGCCGTTAGCTACCGCTACAATATCAATCCTGCCAAAATATGACCACGCCAACGCTACAATCAACAACAATATAACCAACCAAACTACCAACGCTCCCAACGGTGCCGCTGGTGTTTCAACAATTTCCTCAGCTGCTGGCAAAAATTCATACTGCAACCGGTCGCGTTTTAGCCAACTCATACTTCGTCTCCTGATTGTTGCTGGTGCAGATATGCGTACAAACCGTTCTTTTTCAGCAGCACCGACGGCGTACCATATTCAACCAATTGGCCGCGATCAATTGCCATAATTTTATCGACCGACTTGAGTGTTGACAAACGATGCGCGATGATAATGACCGTTCGACCAGCCGTAATTTGCTTGAGATTTCGCTGAATAATATTTTCCGATTCATAGTCAAGCGCTGATGTCGCTTCGTCAAAAATGAGGATTTTAGGATTATGCAGCAGCGCCCGAGCGATAGCGATTCGCTGCTTTTGCCCGCCGCTCAAGCCCTCGCCTTTTTCGCCAACCATCGTGTCGTAACCGTTTGGCAATTCGGTGATAAACTCATGGGCGCCAGCAATTTTCGCCACCCTCACAATGTCATCCATGCTGCTACTCGGCACATGTACGGCGATGTTATCGCGTACGCTGGCATTAAACAAAAAGTTTTCCTGCAAGACCACGCCAATCTGCCGGCGTAACCAGCTCGGATCGGTAGTAGCAATATCGACACCATCAATCAAAATCTTGCCTGATTCTGGCACGTACAGCCGCTGCAATAATTTAGAAATCGTACTTTTGCCCGAACCGCTGCGCCCAACCACGCCGACCACCGTGCCAGGACGAATGCCAAACGAAACATCGCGGATAACTTCCGGGCTGTCTGGCGCATAACGAAAACGCACGTGTTTGAACCGCACATCACCAGTAATGCTCGGCAGACGCGATTTGCTCGGATCAAGTGTCGGTTCAGGCTTAGTGTTAAAAATATCACCCAACCGCTTCATGGAAATACCTGTTTGCTGAAAATCCTGCCATGACTGCACGAGACGTAATACAGGTCCGCTCACCCGACCGCTCAGCATCCGAAAAGCAATTAGCCCGCCAATCGTCAAACTACCTGCCATCACCATGTGCGCACCGACCCACAAAATAGCGATGTCGAAAATCTTTTGAATGAGTTGACCGAGCGCGCCAGCATTGCCTGACAGTAAATTAGTTTTATAACTAGCGCGAACATAATTACTCAACCGGCCTTCCCAATTTTTCTGCAGCTGTGGTTCCAGCGCAAACGATTTGATAGTCTGCGCACCAGTGATCGACTCAACCAAATACGATTGGGATTCGGCACCCGTATTAAATTTTTCATCCAAACGCTGGCGAAGCAGCGGCGTGATTATCCAAGACAAAATCGCAAACACCGGCAGACTGCCCAATACCACCCACGTCAATGTCGTACTATAAAACAGCATGACAATGATATAAACAAACATAAAACCAATGTCGATCAGCGCCGTCATCGGCGTACCAGTCAAAAAAGCCCGAATTCGCTCCAGTTCCAGCACCCGCGCCGTGGTATCGCCAACTCGACGGGTTTCAAAATACCGCAGCGGCAAAGCAAATAAGTGCCGAAACAGCCGCGAACTCAAAATTACGTCAATTCGGCTAGTGGTATGAGTGAAAATATAATTCCGAGC
>CAUTSQ010000059.1:0-3445 GCA_963541395.1 uncultured Candidatus Saccharibacteria bacterium
ATATGTAACGCGGCAACTTCTTTGAGCTTGTCGTCGACCAGCGCGTATTTGCGACTAGCGCTGCCTGGATTTGCGATTAGTAGTAATGACATTCCCCCACCCTTTTCTTTACGTTAATTTGTTTGCCCGTGCCAGGCTTCCTCTTTTGCCTCGTCTAGTCCGCGTGCTGCTGGCCACACCCAGGCGTCAATTTCCGGCAAGTCAACGCCGTTAGCCTTGATATAAGCAGTATTCTCGTCAATCTTGCCCTGGTAGATCGAAGCCAAGTGCTCGGCCTCCTCAAACGGAACGACGCCATTGCGGCCCAGCTGACGGAATGCGGCAATCGCTAAATCATAGCGGCTGGTTTCATTGCGAACATGCATATCAAACGGTGTGGTCGTCGACCCGATCTCTTTGTAACCGCGAATATCGAAGCGTGTCGAATCGACAGCATAGTTAAAGAGAATCGATTTAACCGTCTGCGGATAGCCATGGAAATTGAAGATAACTGGCTTATCATCTGTAAATACCTTGTCAAAGAACTTTTGGTCGGCAACGCGACGCAACGTACCAAAGCCAACAGTAGTCAGACTCGAAACGTTAACGCAGCGAATTTTAGCGTTCGGGCAATGCGTTTTGACAATATCAATAGCTGCCATAGTTTCTTTGGTCGGATAATCGCCGCAAGCGGCCATAACTAGATCAGGATGTTCATCGCTAGCAAAATCCCAAACCATCAGACCAGCATCGACCTGTTGGCGAGCGAGTTCTGGCGACAGCCAGCGCGGCTCGAGAGTTTTGCCGGCCACCAGCGCGTTAATCTGGCGAACGCTTGATAACATATGCTCTAAGCAGACTAGCGTGACATTACCGTCCGACGGGAAGTAAACATCGCTGAAGTTGCTCTGGCGACGTAAAATATCATCGATAAAGCCAGGGTTCTGATGACTAAAACCGTTATGGTCTTGGCGCCACCCGCTCGAAGTCAGTATATAGTTGATACTAGGTATAGTGCCGCGCCATTCGACGTTACGGCTTTGGGTGAGAAACTTAGCATACTGGTCAACCATGCTGCCGACGACTTGCAGAAATGCTTCATAGCTAGCAAACATGGCATGGCGGCCAGTCAAGACATAGCCTTGCATCAAGCCCTGCATATTGTGTTCAGACAACATTTCCATGACTCGGCCATCACGCGACAGATCCTTATCCCACTCCATGATCGGCCATTGCCAGCTACGGCTAGTAGCCTGGAATATCTCGTCAAGCTTGTTGGAATAAGTTTCGTCTGGGCTCATGAAACGGAAGTTCTTATTATCAGCGTTGAGACGAAAGACCTCGGTCAAGTAAGCGCCAGCCCGGCGCATACTGCTAGAGCCAATAGTGCCAGGGATTTCGGCGTCTTCAGCGAACTGCTCGACGTCTGGCAGTACCAGCGGCTGATAAACAGTTGCGCCGCCACGAGCATGCGGCGACATACCCAAGCGCTTCTCTAGCTGTTCAGGCAAGATATCCTTGACAAAATCACCAAAACCTGTCGTTTCGTTGAATAGCTCGTCAAACTTATAACTCTTGAGCCATTGATTCAAGATTTTGAGCTGCTCGGGGTCAGATTTTGCTTCGCTAAGCACTGTCTGGTGCGCCAGGCAATTACCTTCAATTTTGTTGCCTTCGACAAATTTCGGCCCAGTCCAGCCCTTTAGCGTGCGCATGATAATCATCGGCATGCGCGGCGCTTCTGTGTTCGTACTAGCACGAATCTCGGCAACCAAATTGTGCGCCCACTCAAGCGCGTTTGCCATTTCGTCGTGCGGATCGACGCCGTCCTTTGTAGCGTCAACAATGCGCGGCTCATAACCGTAGCCGCTAAAGAGCGTCATCAGTTCGTAATTACTCATTCGGCCAAAAACAGTCGGTGCCGAAATCTTATAACCGTTGAGGTGAAGAATCGGCAATACTACGCCATCTTTGCGCGGGTTAAGCAACTTATTGAGATGCCAAGCGCCAGCCGTCGGCCCGGTCTCGGCTTCGCCGTCACCAACCAAACAAGCTACCGTCAAATCAGGATTATCCATCGCCGCACCGTAGCTAGTGCTGAGCGCGTAACCAAGCTCACCGCCCTCAAGGATCACACCCGGCGTCTCGGGATTAGAATGGCTCGGAAAACCGTACGGCCAGCTAAATTCGCGGCATAGTTTGCGAATACCATCCAGGTTAGTCTCCATCGACGGATCAAAATTAGCAAGCGTACCTTCCAAAAACAGATTAGCTTGCAGTGCTGGGAAGCCATGCCCCGGCCCCAGTACAAACATCATGTCCTTATTATGCTTCTTGGCCGAGTAGCTGAGATGCGCGTAAGCAAAGTTAATACCTGGCCCGCTTCCCCAGTGTCCGAGAATCCGCGATTTGATATCGTCAAAAGTTAGTTCCTTTTTCAGCAGATGATTTTCTGCCAAAAATATTTGCCCCACCGTCAGATAGTCTGCCGCACGCAAATATTGCTTTATCGAGTGTTTTTCGTGTGCATTCATAACTATATATTATAAAGGTTATGGTAAATATTGCCAACTGATTAGCCGCTTTTCGTGGTAAAATCGCATTATGAAACGCCAAGTCGCCACCCATTCGCAGCATTTTTTGCGTAATCCACGCTTGATTGCCGAGCTGATAGGCCACAGCAATATACGCCGCGGCGATTTGGTAATAGATATCGGCGCTGGCAGCGGCGCCATTACGGCAGTGTTAGCACGCCGATGCCGGCAAGTTTTAGCATACGAAAACGAACTAGGCGCTCTCAACAAATTACAGCAAAATATGCACCGATATAAAAACGTCAAAGTCATAGCACAAGATTTTCTGCAAGCGAAATTACCAGATGAACCATACAAAGTTTTTGCTAACATCCCTTTTCGCTTGAGCGCCAACATAGTACGCAAATTGACTAGCAACAACGAAATGCACGCACCGCGATCAATTTACCTGATCGTCCAAAAACAATTCGCGCAAAAAATAGTACCGAGCGACTGGCACTTTACCTCTCAATTAGGCACACAACTAGCTCCGTGGTGGCAGACGCGAATCCGCCGACCGCTACGCCGCACAGATTTCACACCGCCGCCAGCAGTCGATACCGTGCTGCTAGAGCTGAAACCGCGACCCGAGCCGCTCTTGCCTACATTAGAACGCGACGAGTACCAAAGTTTCGTCACAAAATGCTACACCTCGCAAAAAGTCTTTGCTGACGCACCGCGCGCCAAAGCCAGCATCAACCCTGAACGCAAACCGTCAGAATTGACCCCCGAGGAATGGGTACGACTGTATTCTATGTCGTAATTTCCATATCGTTGATGAGCGTGGTATAATACTTGTTGCGCACTCGTTTATTAGTGGGTCGTCGCCAAGTGGTAAGGCACTGGGTTTTGGTCCCAGCATTCGCAGGTTCGAATCCTGCCGACCCAGCCAA
>CAUTSQ010000060.1:0-3325 GCA_963541395.1 uncultured Candidatus Saccharibacteria bacterium
CCGCTCGTGCTGAAATTCTTGCACGCGCGTGCGGTGATAGCGCGCCAATTCCGCCAGATCAGTTTTCGATTTGGCCGCCGCTAGGCGCTGAGATACGGCTTGATAGTGATTGGCGATGTGTTTTTCCATAGCTTAAATTGTACGCTAGCCCGGCGGCTGCGGCAAGCGCTTGAGCTGGCATGTCCGCACTTTTCGCGCTACAATACATTCATGGAATTAGCATATTGGCAGCGCCAAACACCCGAGCAGCCGCTCTTTCCCGATATTGAGTGGAATAAGCCCGAACAGCGCTCGCGCGCAGGAAAACTCGGCATCATTGGCGGCAACAAGCTAGGTTTTGCTGGTGTCGCCGAGGCCTACTCGACAGCGCTCGCTAGCGGAGCAGGGGAAGCTCGCGCCTTGCTGCCGGATGTCCTCAAAAACACCTTGCCACGCACCATGGCTGGCGTCACTTACGCGCCTAGCAATCCTAGCGGCGGTTTAGCTCAAGAGTCTATTAGTGAACTACGAGCGCTTAGTGCGTGGAGCGACGGCTTGCTACTAATAGGCGACGCTGGGCGCAACAGCCAAACAGCGATTGTCTACAGCCAGCTGCTGCGCGACTATCAAGGCCCAGCAGTTATCACCCGCGACGCCGTAGATCTAGTACGCAACGACTCCGCTACACTAGCAGCACGCCCAAACACCGTGTTAATTTTGAGTTTCGCGCAGCTGCAAAAACTCTTTCGCACGCTTTATTATCCCAAAATTTTAACTTTCAGCATGCAGCTGCTGCAGTTAGTCGAAGCTTTGCACAAATTCACCGTGACATATCCAATTACCATTACCACCTTGCATCAAGACACGCTCGTTACTGCTAGCAGCGGGAAAGTTGCGACCATGCCATGGAACGACCCGATGCGCATCTGGCGCGGCACGGTAGCGGCGCGTGCTAGCGTCTATTATATTTGGAATCCGTCGCGGCCGCTTGAGGCCATCACCGCCAGTCTTCTCTCTAAATAATCCAACAAAACAAATCCGCTCTGATATTTCAGAGCGGATTGTTTCTAGCTGGGGGGATTAACTAGAGGCGTTTGCGGCTAGCGATGTAAGCGCTGGCTGCTGCGGTTAGACCGCCGAGGCCGACCACCGAGGCGACTACTTCGCCGGTACCAGTCTTTGGCAATTCAACTGGATTTGATGGGGTTGGCGTTTTTGGAGTTTCCGGTGGAGTCGCTGGAGTTTCTTCACATTTGCTCATGTCAGTGGTGTACTGGCTGTCGCTTGACTCTTTGCGGGTAACTTCGACGATTTTCTTGTCAGCGATGCGGCAAACTTTCACCTTGTCGCAGTCTGCTTCATTCTTGGAATGCTTCTTGCTGTCAAACTCGGTCTCTTTGATGGTGATGATGTTACCAGTCTCGAGTTCGCAAACCTTTACCTTATTACAGTCAGCGAAATTCTTAGAGTGCTTCTTGCTGTCAAATTCTTTCTCTTTGATAGTAATGATAGTATCGGTTGAAAGGTCGCAGACTTGGATTTCCTTACAGTCGTTAATGTCTTTCGAGTGCTTCTTACTGTTGAACTCTTTTTCCTTGATAGTTACGATTTGCTTGCTAGTCAGGTCGCAGACCTTGATTTCTTTACAATCGTTGATATCTTTGGAATGTTTGCTGCTGTTGAACTCAGTCTCTTTGATGGTGATGATTTTCTTGCTGGTAAGATCACAGACTTGGATATCTTTCGGTTTCCAGGTTGCATCACCCCAGACTGGGTTACCGCAATCTTTGATAATGGCTGCGATAAACTTGCCGTTTTCATCGAACCAGACGAAAGCATCAAACTGATTGTAGACAAAGCTGTTCTGAGTCGTAAACTTGTAGAATGAATGTCCGCCAACCGTCTCGCGGCCGTATGACGAACCTGGGTAGCGCGTATTACGCTGAACGGTCTTGGCGTTAGTTGCCACGACTTGACCGTCGACAACGATCCGGCCATCCTTATAAACGGTACCGTTCTTCATGCCTTTGCCTTCAATCATGGCATCATTTATGTTGTTCCACTGATACAGCGCTTTGATGTCGCTGCGTCCGTAGTAAACATTTTTAAGGTCTTGATGACTTGGCGTACCGCAAGTAATCACGTTAATCCATCCGTCACAGACAGATGCTTCTGATGGCTTGGCCAACCAGATTCCGCCAGCGATAGCAGCTATAACCGCGCCGACAATCGCCAGATTCTTAATTGATAGTTTCATTGATTTCCTCCCTGCGTGCATTATTCCACGCTTATGATGTCATTGTAGCATAAACTTTTAATTATGTCAACACTTTTGCATAATATTGTTACTTATGCTTTACGCCGCTACCATAACAGGGGTAAGCGCATCAAAAAAAGACGCCCACATACGTCTATCTTATGGTACCGCGGGCCGGACTTGAACCGGCACGAGCTAATGCTCAAGAGATTTTGAGTCTCTCATGTCTACCAATTCCATCACCGCGGCAGAAAAGGTACATTTTCATTGTAACAGACCAGCGCTAACTAGTAAATAACCGCTAATTACGCTATAATTAGCATAGAAAGTATGAAACCAGACGATCGTTCATCATTAACCGTTCCGCCCAGAGACGGAGCGCCTCATCACAGCGCGTTAACCGACCAGCACCGGTCGGCAGCGGCTGATATTGTCCGCCAACAGATCAGTTCGATTATTCAAAACGATCCGCATGCTACTACTGCAGCTGGCCAGCAGCCAAATTCTAACGCAAAAAAGCCTAAACAGGCCGAGGAGCTCCAAAAGAACTCGCACTCGCCGCAAACAAACGCCTACCCGCAGCCATCTGGCACCATCGCTGATAGTGCGCAGTCTAACAGCGTTACGGCCGGCCCTGGCGCCGTCGACCCAGACAAAAACCCGTATACCCGCACCATGAGCCAGAGCTCCACTCCTGCTACACACGATGCTTCTTGGCAAAAATATCACACCGCTTGGCAAACATATTATCAGCAGTATTACGAGCGCTACTACGTTTCGCAGATTGACGCCACTCGCAAGTCGCTCAAAAAGCAAGCTGCTCAGCAAGCGCAAAAAAAACAAAACTCAACGCCAAACAACGGCACCGTATCGCAAGAGGAAGCCGTCAACGACTTGCGCAGTTCCATTCGCCGCAAAATCAACGACAAGGCCAAGAAGGTCCGCGGCAGCCGCCATTTTATGCCGATTATGGCAGCTTGCGCGGTGATGATCGTCTTCTTATTCTTGCAATATAACCGCGTTTTGTTCGCCTACGTCGAGGCGTACGTCTCACCAGGCGCCACCGACCCCGAATCAATTATCGTCTCC
>CAUTSQ010000061.1:0-3310 GCA_963541395.1 uncultured Candidatus Saccharibacteria bacterium
AAGATAAAGGTAAAGGTAAAGGTAAAAAGTTAGTAGTAGCAGATAATCGCGGTATAGAATTTTTACCGCTTGACGAATTAATCGCTAAAAAGAACGCTAAAAAGAACGATACAGATAATAAACGACCTGAAGAAATAACAGCTGATAATAACGATGACGATACAAATAAACGCTTTGAAAAAATAACTGAGCCTCTTGCAAAAGAGGGTTTAGGTGCTACGGCTGTTTCTACCATGGTACACGTCGCTGCATGATAAATGTGTTAAAATACAAACATGTACAGAGGATCCCGACCGAGAATTTTACCGATAATCATTACTATTATCACTGTGGTGGTTGTTATTGCTATTTTGGTAACACTTGTGCGATCATTGCTGAATCCGGACAAAAAGACCGAGCAGCCGCAAACTCCCGAACAGTCGCTAGAGAGCAAAATCAAAAATCAAGACCCAATTCGCAGCGTGCGCTGGACAGTGCGCGGTCCGATTGTTGCCGATGAAGAATTCAAGAGCTACCAGATTACAGTTAGTCCAACATCGCGTAAATACGTTATTTATTCGGGTTATCTGGATAGAGTTTTGGACAAGAAGGAATATGCTAATAACAGTAATGCCTATGAACAATTTACTTATGCGCTAGTCAAGGTCAACATTCAGGCTTCTGATAACAAATCAAACGATGATATTCGCGGCGTATGTGCCACCAAAGGGCTGGCTTACGTATTCGAGACGCGCGATGGCGACAATACCGATACCAATTTGTGGACTTCAACTTGCAAGGACTCGCCTGGTACGCTTAACGCTGATACTCTGAAGCTCCAAGCTCTTTTTGTCAATCAGATTCCAGATTTCAAACCGTCATTTAATAATATTTTCTAATTATGGCGATAAAAGCAGTTATTTTCGATTGTTTTGGCGTACTATACGGAGGCAGTATTGATACGCTAATAAGAATGGCCGAGCCAGAGGGCAAGGTAATGCTGCGCGACCTCAGTAAACAGCACGATTACGGTTTTATTAGCGGCAGCGAGTATGAATCGGGAATTGCTGAGTTGTTTGGCTGGACACGGCAGCAGACGCATGATTTCTTGATGCACAAGCGGATTCGCAACGAGGAATTGATAAACTATATCGTGAATTTACGCCGGCAGTACGCTAACTTGAAGATGGCGATGTTGAGTAATGTTGGCGGCGGTACGCTGGAATATCTATTTGCGCCAGGCGAATTAGAAAAAATGTTTGATGTGCGCGTGTTGTCGTATGAGGAAAGCTTGGCCAAACCAAACCCAGAAATTTTCACGCTGACAGCTGGCCGCTTAGGTGTCGCCGCTAGCGAATGCGTGATGATTGACGATCGTGTAGAAAATTGCGAAGGCGCCGAGGTGGCGGGAATGATGGCGTTGCAGTACACCGATAACGAGCTGCTTATTAAGCGTTTGAACGCTCTGTTGGAGGCATAAATGCCGGAACTTCCCGAAGTCGAGACGGTTCGCCGCGGGTTGGCAGAGCTACTGCCAGGCCGAGTGGTGGCGCGGGTGTCAGTGTTTGACTCGCCAAAAAGCTTCCCGAATGCGCCGGCTGATGTCGAACAATTTTTGCATGGTGCTCGCGTGACGGCGGTGCGGCGGCGGGCAAAGGTGCTGATGATTGATCTGGATACTCGTTATACATTGGTGGTGCATTTGAAGATGACGGGGCAGTTGGTGTTTCGTCAAGGCTCTAGCCATGGCGCTCGGGTATCCCCAAAAAAATCTCGGGGCCCACGTAAAGTTGCCCAAGATTTTTTTGCGGATACCGCTCGCGAAATCGACGACTTTGCTGGCGGCCATCCGAACGACAGCTTGATTGGCGAGTTGCCGGATCGGTCGACGCGGGTACAGATTGATTTTACTGATGAGTCGCGGCTGTTTTTTAACGATCAGCGCAAATTTGGCTGGGTAAAATTGTTACCGACTGATGAGGTGAAGAACTTGCCGTTCATGCAAAAGGTTGGGCCGGAGCCGCTTGATCCTCAGACGCGTGCCGAGGATTTCATCCAGCGGATTCGCCGCCGCCAAAACTCAATGATTAAGCCAGCGTTTCTTGACCAGGCGGTGATCGCTGGGGTTGGCAATATTTACGCTGACGAGGCACTGTGGGCGGCGCAGATTCATCCGCAAACGCGGGTAAAAAATGTCAGTGACCAGCAGCTGAATACATTATTTAATGAGTTGCGGCAAATTTTGCAGCTCAGCATCGATCAAGGCGGCTCAACCGACAGAAATTACGTCGATGCCGAGGGTCGAAAAGGGAATTACCTGACATTTGCTCATGTGTTTCGCCGCGAAGGTCAGGCCTGCCATCGCCATCCCGACCAAGAAATTATCAAGCTAAAAGTAGGTGGTCGCGGCACGCATGTGTGTCCAGTCTGTCAGGTGGAGATTAGATGATTTATTTGATTATTGGCACGAACGCTTACCGTGCGCAGTATGAGCTGCAGCGATTGGTGAAATCGTTAGGCGTTCGGCCCGAAAAAATCGACGTAAGTAGTCTTGATTTGAATAAATTAGCTGATACAGTGCGCGGCTTGAGTTTATTTCAAGAACAGCGGCTGATTGTTATTGAACGGCTCTCGGAGCGAAAAGATTTGTGGGATAAGCTCGGCGAATTGGCTAGCGATATTGCGGCAGAAACCTACTTGGTATTGATTGAGCCGCGCCCGGATAAGCGTACCAAAACTTTCAAAACCTTGCAAAAAACCGCAAAGCTAATTGAAGCAACGCCGCTGACTGATCGCCAGCGTCCAGCGGCCGAAAAGTGGCTGCTAGACTATGCAAGCGAGCACGGGGTAAAGTTGACGAAAACACAGGCTATTAATATGGTAGCGCGAGCAATTGTCGACGATGAAAAATCGCGTTCTGCTGAAATTGATCAATTACAATTAACTCATGCTGTAGCTGCCTTGAAAAATGCCATGAAAATTGATGATGCAGCGATTGCAACGGTTTTGCCGCCAGCACGTGAGTTTTCGGTGTTTGATATCATTGAATTGGCAGTGCGCGGCAAAACGGTAAATCTACGGAGTGCGCTTGATGAACTTCGCCGCAGCGACGATGTTTATAAAGTGGCGCCGTTGGTCTGGTCGCAGTGGTCGCAGCTGGTGTTATTAGCCAAGGCCGAAGCAGCTGGCGCTAGCGATACGATTGATCTCGGCATACATCCGTTTGTTGCCAAGAAGTTGCGGCCGCTTGCTCGGCAGCTGTCGCCAAAGGACTTGGCGGAATTGACTGAATTAGCGGCGGAGCGCGATTATCAAATGAAAACCTCATCAG
>CAUTSQ010000062.1:0-2651 GCA_963541395.1 uncultured Candidatus Saccharibacteria bacterium
CGATAAAGCTCATCGCCTCGATCGGATCTTCGCTTGGATAGTAATCAAGGTTTTTATTAATGTGCTTACAACCAGTAATTTTCAAAATCGTCGTGCCGATCCCTTCGACTTTTACACCCAATTTTTGCAGAAAGAAACAGACATCCTGCACCATGTAGTTTGGACTAGCATTGCGAATGATTGTCGTATCTGGCGACAACGCCGCCGCCATAATGACATTTTCCGTCACTGTATCGCCGCGCTCCGTCAAAAGAATCGTTCGATTGCCAGAAATCACCTTAGTTTGCGCATGATAATATTCTGACTCTGCTGCCACGTCCATACCAAAACAACGCAAACCGCTAAGATGCGGCTCAACTGTGCGCTTGCCGAGATTACAGCCGCCGGCAAACGGCAAACGAAAATCACGGTACTGGTGAAGCAGCGGGCCAAGAAACATAATCACCGTACGCGTCCGCTTGGCAGCCTCTATATCCATATTTTCCAGCTTCAGGCGCGCTGGCGGCATAATTTCCAAATCATTACCATCCAGCCAGCGAGTTTTCACGCCAATTGAGTTCAATACCTCAATAATCCGATTCACTTCCTCAATCCGCTCCACTTTCCTGAGCGTGGTTTTTCCCTTATTTAACAAACTGGCGCACAGCAAACCGACTGCCGCGTTTTTACTCGTATTGACGCGTATCTCACCAGACAATTTTTTACCGCCATGCACCCGAAAATTCATTTTTCCAGAATGATTTACCGTCATAATGTTATTATTTAATACTTCGCTAATACGCGCTACCATCTCTATACTAATGTTTTGACCGCCGTTTTCAATCCGGTTAATAGCACTCTGCGAGGTGCCGATCGCCTCGGCCAATTGCGCTTGCGTCATGCCCTGTTTTTGGCGGTTTTCAGCGATTAAATTACCAATTTTCTTCAAATACTTATCTTTATTCATGCGATGATTATATCACAGATGGTATATTAACGCAATGATATAATAGAAGAAAAGGAGGAAATGCCATGCAGGATACACAGGTCGCCAATTTAATTGCGGCAGAAATAAAACGGCAGCAGCTGGGGATAGAAATGATACCTAGCGAAAATTACGTCTCTTCAGACGTACTCAAAGCGCTGGGCAGCGTCTTTACCAACAAATATTCTGAGGGTTATCCCGGCCGGCGCTACTATGGCGGGCAGGATAATACCGACCAAATTGAACAGCTGGCGATTGACCGCGCTAAAAAGCTATTCGGCGCTGATCACGCCAACGTCCAGCCGCATTCTGGCGCCCAAGCCAACGAGGCCGTGTATTATTCATGGTGTGAGCCGGGCGATACCATTCTGGCGATGGATTTGGCGCACGGCGGTCACCTGACCCACGGCGCACCAGTCACCCGCTCGGCCCGCGAGTATAACTTCGTCCGCTACGGCATCAAGGATGTCGAGACTGGTGAAATTGACTATGAAGAAATTCGCCGCTTGGCGCTAAAACATCGGCCAAAGATTATTTTGGCCGGCTTCTCGGCCTATCCGCGCGAGCTAGATTATGCTAAGTTTGCCGAGATTGGCAACGAAGTCGGCGCTATGTTGATGGCGGATATGAGCCACATCGCCGGACTGATCGTCGGTGGCGTAGCCAAAAATCCGTTTGACTACGGCTTTCATGTTATCACCACTACCACGCACAAAACCTTGCGCGGACCGCGCGGCGGCTTGATCTTGTCGAGAGGCATAGCCAGCAATCCTTTGAAGCGACCAGAAAAAACCTTGGAAAACTTGCCAACATTGATCGACCGGGCGGTCTTCCCTGGTACTCAAGGCGGCCCGCACATGCACACTATTGCTGCCAAGGCGGTAGCCTTTGGCGAGGCGTTACGTCCAGAATTTACAGCATACGCCCAGCAAATCGTTAAAAATGCAGCTGTTCTGGCAGATGAACTGAAACGCGGCGGCTTGAAGTTAGTGACCGGTGGCACCAGTAACCACTTGGTGTTGGCGGACGTCTACGGCAGCTTTAATATCGACGGCAAGACTGCTCAGGAGCGATTGGAGGCCAGCGGTATCACCGCCAACGCCAATGCTATACCGAACGATACCCTACCGCCATTCCGTCCAAGCGGCCTACGCCTAGGCACGCCAGCACTCACTACGCGCGGCATGATGGAAGTGAAAATTAAGCAAATTGCCAAGTGGATCATCGCAGCAATTCAAGCAGACGACCCGAGTGTCCATGCTGAGCTAAAACAACAGAGTGAACATCTAGCAAAGAGCTTTCCACTGTTATACTAGATTTACGCCAGACTCAGTGATAAATATTAGAATACTTTAGATTATTCGAATAAAAGACTCCCAACTTACAATGTTGGGAGTCTTCTTCATATCGCTATACTAAGATTAGCAGTTACCCGCCTTAATAGGGTCCCGTTTAGCGTTCTTCTCTTCACTCCAAGTGACAATCTCAACACCAGAGACAGGAGTACCACAAGTCTTTACCTGAATTCTATCTTTTTCTGCGGCACTTGCACCACTAGGCTCGTCAGCCGTTACCCGACTCAAAACATCCGACGGCACCTTTATTGTGTTGAAGGTCCCGAGTTTACTTGTGGCGTTTGTAGCATCAAGCCACTCACCCTGATCCGCATGATATGATGAAATTGCAC
>CAUTSQ010000063.1:0-2625 GCA_963541395.1 uncultured Candidatus Saccharibacteria bacterium
CAGCTGAACTCATTGGCGATCCAGATATGAGTCCTGGTCAGATTCAGCATCATCTATTGCAGCTTGAAAAACGTCACCTGCTTTTTATAAATAGGAAAAATAAAACCCAGCGGCTGGAATCGCCAGTGGAGGACGATAGGTTTGTTTTAGTGCCAATTGTTGGCTCGGCAAGTTGTGGTCCGGCACTCAATTATGCCGAGGAATGCTATGAGGGGTTTCTAAGGATTTCTAAACAGCTATTGGGCAAGCAGACCACACAGCTTAAAAACAGATATATGGCAGTGAAAGCTGATGGTGAATCCATGAATAATGCTCGTATCGGCAAGTCAAAACAACCGATAAACAACGGTGATTTTGTTCTCGTAGATGTTACGCAAAATTGTGCTGAGGACGGGGATTATGTTTTGTCTATCATTGGCGGTACGGCTAACATAAAGCGCCTTAAAAAACATGAGGAATATATATCGTTAGAATCTGAATCTCTTACCCCTGAGAGGTTTCCGCCTATTATTGTCGATCAATCGGAGAAATATATGATTAATGGCAAGGTTGTTGCTGTTTATAAAAATACAAGCAGCTAAAGAGAACCTGTTTGTTGTTGTGGGGTAATTAATGGAAAGGATTGTAAATATGCGCCAAATAAAATGTCCGAATTGTGGTCAAGTATTTGAAATAGACCAAGCAAGTTACGCTGATATTGTTAAACAGGTTCGCGACCATGAATTTACACGCGAGATTGCCGAGCGCGAGAATTTATTGCGCACAGATAAAGAAAACGCCGTACAATTAGCAGAGCAGAAGACTCGTAGCGAGCTTCAAAAACTACTGTCTGAAAAAGAAGCTGAGTTAGCAAGCTTGCAAGCAGAGAATAAAGCAGAAGCTGCTCGAATTAACTCTGAGAAGCAATCAGAAATATCATCGCTGAAGTCTGAACTAGAGAAAGCACAAGGTGATAAAGAGCTAGCTTTAGAGCGTTTACGTTCGGAAGCTGATAAAGAGTTAGCGCAAACTAAGTCGCAGAGCGATCAAACAATTGCGGACTTAAACGCAAAAATCAAGGCTTTTGAGACTGAGAAAGATTTGGAGGTTAACCGGGCTGTTAGCGCTGTTGAGCGTGAGCGCGATAATTTCAAGCTGCAGCTAGCCGCTAAAGAGAATGAGCGCCAGCTTGTTGAGTCAAATTTGAAAGAAAAATATACAGCAGAGCTAAAATCGAAGGACGAGCAGATTGCTTATTATAAAGATTTTAAGGCTCGTTTGTCGACCAAAATGTTGGGCGAGACGCTGGAGCAGCACTGTGAGACTGAGTTTAATAAATTGCGCGCTACAGCCTTTCCGCGCGCGTATTTTGAGAAGGATAACGACTCTCGTACTGGCAGTAAAGGCGATTATATTTTTCGAGAAAATGATGAGTCCGGTAATGAGATTATATCCATCATGTTTGAGATGAAAAACGAAAATGATCAGACTGCGACTAAAAAGCATAATGAAGACTTCCTTAAGGAATTAGATAAAGATCGTCGCGAGAAGAATTGTGAATATGCAATCTTAGTGTCGTTACTTGAAGCGGATAGCGAGCTATATAATGTCGGTATCGTTGACGTGTCGCACCGCTATCCAAAAATGTTCGTGATTCGACCGCAATTTTTTATACAGATAATTATGCTGCTGCGCAATGCAGCGCTTAATGCTTTGAAATATAAATCAGAATTGGCATTGGTGCGTGCACAAAATGTGGATATTACGCATTTTGAAGAGGATATGGAGAAATTTAAGGCTGGTTTCGCGCGCAACTATGACCTGGCAAGCCGTAAGTTTACTGATGCTATTGAAGGAATAGATAAGACTATTAGGCAGCTAGAAAAGACCAAGCAAGCGTTGTTGTCATCCGAAAATAATCTCCGCTTAGCTAATAATAAAGCTCAAGATTTAACGATTAAAAAACTTACCCGCAATAACCCAACGATGGCGGCGAAGTTTGAAGAGGTGAGGAAGCTGGAGTTGTAAGTGCTAGATACGGGTGCGCCGACTTGATGAATTAAATATGGGGTGGGTCTCAAGCGTTTTTGGAGTATTTAAGGAGAATATGTGAACAAGCCAAATAAAACCATCACCATCGCTCGCACCATCATCCGCATTGGTGATGCTGCCAGAAATGCTAATGATTATAGTTTGCTGGGCGCGCTGCATGAAATGGTGGAGCAATTGTCACAGTATGGCGTTAAGGATGCTGATGTTGATATGGATTTGCTGCTGGAATATGTCGAGGCGGCGGATGGTTGCGACTATTGCCGAGCGGGCGACGGTAAGCCAGGTGTTGACAAATTGACAACAAAAATCAATCAGCAGCTAGCGCGTCGCGGCCAGGCGCAGGTGGAGGCGAGCGATCAGTCTGTGCTGAAATTTGAGCCGCTGGTTCATTTGGTGACGGCGGCGTATGTTAAAAACGATAATGGTACAACGTCGGGCTTGTCGATAGCACTGGTCATCAATCAGGACGGTTCGGTAGATCTGCCGCGCGACCATTTTTTGAATGCGGAATTGCTGGATTACTTTGATGAAAATCACCCAGTCAATTGGCGTTCAGTCGAGCGTGATTTGCCGTCAAAATTGCATGGTTACCAC